>NZ_CAXVWM010000081.1:0-10914 GCF_964263775.1 Agreia sp.
GAAGTTGTTCCAGATCGCCACGAACTGGAACAGGAAGATGGTGACCAGTGCGGGCGTCATCAAGCGCCGCGACACCGAGAAGAATGTGCGCACCTCGCCCGCCCCGTCGAGCCGCGCCGCCTCGAGGAGTTCGTCGGGCACGCTCGCTGCGGCGAAGATGCGAGCGAGGTAGACCCCGAACGGGCTCACGATACTCGGCAGAAAGACCGACCAGAACGTGTTGGTGGCATTGAACTGGCTGAAGATCAGAAACAGCGGCAGTGCCAGAGCCGTGGCCGGCACGAGGACTCCGCCGAGAACGACGTTGAAGATGAGCTCGCGCCCCGGAAAGCGGTATTTGGCCAGCGCGTAGCCGCACATCGCCGCGAACAGAGTTCCGAGCAGGGCACCGAAGCTCGCGTAGACGATGCTGTTCAGCATCCAGCGCAGGTAGACACCGTCGTTGTAGGCGATGAGGTCGCCGATGTTGGTGAACAGGTTGAAGTCAGCGAACCACAGGCCCGCCGTGCTCGAGAACTGCTCTCGCGACTTGGTCGAGCCGATGAAGAGCCACCAGATGGGTGCCAAAAAGTAGAGCGTCGAGACGCCCATCACGATCATCGCCGCCGAGCGGGATGCGAGCTTCTCTCGAGGAGCTCCGGCAGATATCTGGGTCACTGGTCGCCCTTACGCTGGGTGAATTTCAAGAAGACGAACGACATGACGAACGTCGCGATCGCGAGCACCACACTCATCGCTGCCGCGAGGCTCACGTTCGGCACTGCGGATGTCGTGTAGACGGCGATATTCGGAGTGAATGTGCTCGACACCGACGAGGTGAAGCTGCGGAAGACCTGCGGCTCGGCGAGCAGCTGCAGGGTGCCGATGATCGAGAAGATCGCCGTGAGCACGATCGCCGGCATGACGAGCGGGATCTTGATGGACAGGGCGATCTGCAGCTGGTTTGCCCCGTCGAGCCTCGCAGCCTCGAAGATCTCGGTGGGCAATGCGAGCAGGGCCGAGTAGATGATCAGCATGTTGTAGCCGACGTAGACCCAGGTGACCACGTTCGCGATCGACCAGAGCACGGTCTCGGGCGCCAACAGGTCGAAGCCCGAGGTGAAGGCGGCGAAGGGCGAGAGGTTCGGCGAGTAGAGGTAGCCCCACATGATGGCTGCGATCACGCCGGGTACCGCGTACGGCACGAAGAACGCCAACCGAAAGAACTTCTTGCCCTTCACGAGCGGCGAATCGAGCAACAGCGCGAGCACGAGCGCGAAGCCGAGCATCACCGGCACCTGCACCACGCCGAAGAGCGCGACCCGGCCGACGGATGCCCAGAACGCCTCGTTCTGGAACACCAGGATGTACTGGGTCAGGCCGCCGAAGACCTCGACCGGCTTGCCGAACGTGCCGTCGCGTTCGACGACGAGCAGAGACTGCCCTATCGCCCAGCCGATCGGCAGCAGGTAGAACGCGGCGAACAGCGCAGCGAAGGGGGCGAGGAAGATCGCGATCGCCTTCTTGTGCTTGACGGACGCGCGGCGGGGTTTCAGCCGCGGCGCAAAGGTGGTCGTCACTGGGCGTTCCTCTTCTCTCTCACGACGCGCACCGCACCGGACGGCACGTCGAGAACGCCGTCCCGCGAGATCTCGTTCCCTGCTGACGCGCGGGCGCCGATCTCGGCCCCCGTGATGATCTCGGTGCCCTGCGTCTGGTACTCGAACGCGGCATCCGTGTGGTTGATGATGAATACCCAGCTGCCGGATGCCCCGATCCGGCGCACGATCTCGACCCCGACCGGCTGGTCGGCCGGCACCGTGACGCCCGCCTCGGTGGCGGCGCGAGCCAGCGTCGCGGCAAGCGAGTCGTCGTCGAGGGCGGTTGCGAGGTACCAGGCCGCCCCGTCGCCGACCGTGTTGCGGGTGACGGCGGGGATGCCACGAACCGGACCGTTCTCGAAGACCGAGACCGCCTCTGCGCCTTCGAGACGCAGCCGCTCCGACCACATGCCCGCGCTCTGTCCATCGCTCAGCGTGAGGACGGTCGACGGGTGAACCGGCACGAACTCTTCGCTCGAGACTCCGAGGAGCTCGCGGAAGGCACCGGGGTAGCCGCCCGGGCGCACCCGATCGTGCTCGTCGACGATTCCACTGAAGAAGGTCACGACCGCGTGTCCGCCGGCCGCCACGTAGTCGGCCAGAACCCGGGCCGCGGCATCCGTGACGCTGTAGAGACTCGGCACGATGACGAGCCTGTACGCGTCGACGGGGGCACCCGGGGCCACGATGTCGACGGTGATGCCCGCGCCGAGAAGCGCCCGATACGCGGCGTGCACCTGCGGCAGGTAGCGCACATCGGCGGAGGGGTGCGAGTCGAGGTCGGTGGCCCACCAGGCCTGCCAGTCGAAGACGAGGGCCACGTCGGCCACGACCTCGCTGCCGGCGACCTCGGCGAGCCGGCCGAGGATGCCGCCCAGCTCGACGACCTCGCGCCACACCATCGAGTCGGTTCCCGCGTGCGGCAGCATCGCCGAGTGGAACTTCTCACTGCCCTGGAGCGACGCGCGCCACTGGAAGAAGCTGATTCCGTCGGCCCCCCGGGCGACGTGGCTGAGCGTATTGCGAGTCATCTCGCCCGGAGCCTTGGCGAAATTGCGTGGCTGCCAGTTCACGGCCGATGTCGCCTGCTCCATGAGCATCCAGGGACGACCGCCGGCCAGGCCGCGCGTCGCATCCGCCGCGAACGACAGTTCGCTTCGCGGGTCGCCCAAGCGGTGATCGAGATAGTGGTCGTTGGCGATGATGTCCATGTGGGGTGCCCACGCCCAGTAATCCTGGTTGCGGATGTGCGCGGTGACCATGAAGTTCGTCGTGACGGGCGCGACGCTGTGCGCGCGAAGCACTGCCTGCTCCGCCTGGTAGTGCGCGAGCAGCTCGTCGGAGCTGAACCGCATGAAGTCGAGCGCCTGGCCCGGGTTTCCGGTTGACACGGTGAGCCTCGGTGTCTGGATGTGCTCCCACGACGAGTAGCGCTGGCTCCAGAAATAGGTGCCCCAGGCATCGTTCAGGTCTTCGATGCGACCGTAGCGGGCCCTCAGCCACGTGCGGAACGCCTGGGCGGACGTGTCGCAGTAGCAGTGCGCGTTGTGGCAGCCGATCTCGTTGGAGACGTGCCATAGGCGCACGGCCGGATGCGCGCCGTAGCGCTCGGCGATCTTCTCGACGAGGGCGAGTGCGTGCTCGCGGTAGGCGGGTGAACTCGGGCAGAACCCCTGCCGACCCCCGAACGCGCGCGTGGTGCCGTCGTCCATCACGGGCAACGATTCCGGGTAGTCGGCGCTGAACCAGGGCGGCGGGCTGGACGTCGCGGTGCCCAGATTGATGCCGATGCCGTGGTCGTCGAGGATCGCGATGATCGAATCGAGCGCGGCGAAGTCGTAGCAACCTCGAACCGGTTCGAGCTGTGCCCAGCCGAAGATGTTCAGTGCGACCAGATTGACGCCCGCCTCGGTCATCAGGCGAGCATCCTCGAGCCAGGTCTCAGGGCCCCACTGCTCGGGGTTGTAGTCGCAGCCGAAGGTGAATGCGGAGACGTCGCCATCGATCAGAGTGGCTACGGCGGTCTCGGTCACGGTACGGGCTCCATTGTCTGTGCATGATCTTCCCGCAGCGTCGCCGTCTGGGAACGCTCCCAGTTGCACTCGAACCGACAGGCGGGAGGAGTTCTGGGAACGCTCCCAGAATAAGCACACCGATATCCATGTGTCAATTCTCGCCGTCGAAATCTCGCCCGCTACAGTGGGCATATGATCGCCCGTCGAGCCGCACCCGCACGCGCGACCATCAACGATGTCGCGGCGGTAGCGGGCGTTTCGCGCGGCACCGTGTCGCGAGTCTTGAATTCCGAAGCGTACGTGTCCGACGCCGCTCGTTCGGCCGTGGCCGACGCGATTGTGCAGGTCGGCTACGTTCGCAACAGCGCGGCCCACAACCTGGCGACGAGGCGGTCGCACGCGGTGGGGCTCGTCGTGCACGAGCCCCACTCGCTGTTTCTCGAAGATCCGAATATCGGCAGCATTCTGCTGGGCATCAATTCGGCGCTCTCCGACGCCGATTACCAGCTCGTCTCGCTCGTCATCGATTCCGATCGCGACAGCCACCGCGTTGCCGAGTATCTCAGCGGCGGATTCGTCGACGGCGTGATCATCGTTTCGGCCCGCGCCCACGATCCCATCGCCAGAATCGTCGCAGAGCTCGGCATCGCGGCGGCGTTCGTCGGTCACCCCGTCGACGTCGAGGGCATCCCCTACGTAGGCATCGACAACTTCAGTGCCGCGAAGGCCATCACAACGAGGCTGAAGGAGACGGGTCGACGCCGCATCGGCATGATCGCGGCCGGCCTCGACAGGGACTCCGGGCAGGATCGCATGGCAGGCTTCCGTGCCGCGCTCGGCGACGCCTTCGATTCCGACTTGGTGATCACAACGCCGCTGTACGCGCACTCGAGCGGCATCGACGGCATGCGTCTGCTGCTCGACCGGGCGCCCGACATCGACGGCGTCTTCGCCGCTTCAGACGCCATGGCCGCCGGAGTGCTCGACGTGCTGCGCGAGGTCGGCCGATCCGTTCCGGGCGATGTGGGCGTCGTCGGGTTCGACGACAGCGCCTGGGCGACGCGAGCCCAGCCGCCGCTCTCGACAGTTCACCAACCGGCTGGGCAGCTCGGGCGACGGGCGGCGGAGTCGGTACTGGCTCAGCTCAGGGGCGAGTCCGTTGATGCAGCGGGCATCTTTCTCGAGACGACCATAGTCTGGCGCGACTCGGCCTGATACCCGGGCTGCCGCCGGCGGTTCTCGTCTATCCCTTCGCCTTCTTCCATCCCGCCTCCCCCTCGACGGCGATTCCGTCGAGTGCGAGCAGACCGAGCACGCCCTCGGTCGCGCTCGTCGCCAGGCCCGCACGCCGAGCTATGTCGGTCGTCGTGCGCGCCGCCCGAACGCTCAACGCATCAATCACGCGCACCTGTTCGGGCGAGCGCCGATCGGATTCCGCCTGCAGACCGAGATCGAGTTCAGCGTGCGGAACGGCACCGGCCAGGCCGGAGGCGAGCTCGAGGATCTCGTCGACGCTCGTGACGCACGCCGCGTCGAATTCTCGAATCAGGCGGTGGCATCCGGCCGACGAGGGCGATGTGACCGGCCCCGGAACGGCGCCGAGTGGCCGCCCGACGGCCGCAGCGTGGGCAGCCGTGTTCAGAGATCCGGATCGGTGGCCCGCCTCGACGACGATGGTCGCCACGCTCGACGCCGCGATCAAGCGATTGCGCTGGAGAAACCGCCACTTCGTCGGAGGCGAACCGCAGGGCAATTCGGAGACGACGGCGCCGACCGTCGCGATGCGCCCGAGCAGGGCATCGTGACCACTGGGATAGAACCGGTCGACACCACCCGCGAGAAACGCGACGGTGAGCCCTCCGCTTGCCAGCGCGGCGCGGTGCACCATCCCATCGATTCCGTAGGCTGCTCCCGACACCACCGAGACTCCCCTGTCGCTCAATCCCGCGCCGAACTCCATCGCCATGTGTTCGCCGTAGCCCGTGGCGGCGCGCGCGCCGACCAGCGCGATCGACGACCCGAGCGAGCACAGTGCCGCATCGATTCCCCGAACCCACAGCGCGATAGGCGCGTGCACACCGAGGTCATCGACTCCCCTGGGCCAGATAGCATCCGTCGGGCGGATCAGTCGGGCCGAAACCCTCGCGGCCTGCCGGAACGCGGTGATGACGGCGGAGGAGACGAGGCGTGGCCTCCAGCGATCGAACGCGAGGGCCAGGTCGCGTGCCGCGATCGAGTCCGCCCCCGCATCGGCCAGGGCGGCCACCACACGATCTATCGGCCAGGTGTCTACGAGCGAGGTGAGCGCCTGCACCGCTCCCAGCGACGACACGAGGGCCCCGGCGATGGAGTCGCCGGGTTCGGCGATCGACGTCCAGGATGCCCTCGCGAAGATCTCGGCCGCGGTCGCCTCGTCGATGCCCGGATCGGCGTCGGCGTCGACTGCCACCGCCGCAGCCAGGCGCAGAACCTGGCTCGAATCGAGTCCGAAAATAGTCATGACTCGATCGACTTTCGAAGGTAGAGGGCACGCCCGACGTGTTCTGGGGCGGGAGATTCGGCGTCGTCGAGATCGGCGATAGTCCAGGCGAGCCGCAGCACCCGGTCGTAGCCGCGCATGGTCAGCCCGCCCCGCTCGAGCGCCCGATCGAGCGATGCCGTCGTCGTGCGGGCGAGACGTCGTGGGCCTGTTCGAAGCCACGATCCGGGAACCTGCGAGTTGAGCAGCCAGGGTGTTGCTGCGAGTCGTGCCGCAGACCTGGCTCTCGCCTTCACCACCGTCTCTCTCGCCGTGGCGGTGTCGAGCCGCTCTGCGCCGTCCGCCATGCGGAGCTCTGCGGCCGTTATTCGCTGCACCCGCAACTGGATGTCGATGCGATCCATGAGCGGGCCGGATATTCGAGCGAGGTACCGGCGACGCGAGTGCGGCGTGCACGTGCACTCCGAGTCACGCGCCCCGTACTGGCCGCACGGGCAGGGATTGGCGGCGAGCACGAGTTGGAATGCGGCCGGAAACGAGGCGACGGCATTCGCACGATGGATGGTGATGACACCGGTCTCCAGAGGCTGTCGAAGCGCATCGAGAACCGAGGAGTTGAACTCGGGGGCTTCGTCGAGAAAGAGCACACCGTGCGACGCCCTGGCCGCGGCGCCGGGCCGAATCTGACGAGATCCACCGCCGACGAGCGCCGCCGCCGTGGCCGTGTGATGAGGGCTCTCGAGTGGCGGCCGTGTGATGAGCTGTGAGCCGACGACCTCACCGCTCAGCGAGCGCAGAGAGCTGACTTCGAGCGACTCGAGGGGACCGAGGTCGGGAAGCAGCCCGGGCAGTCGGCCTGCCAGCATGGTTTTGCCTGCACCGGGCGGGCCGAGCATGAAGAGATGGTGCCCACCCGCCGCGGCAACCACCAGCGCCTGTGTGGCATCCCGATTGCCCACCACGTCGGCCAGCTCGAGGACGGGCGTCTCTGTGGCGCGCTCCCGAGTCGGCAGGATCGGGTCGACCGGCTGCGGCTGCAGGGTGCTGCCGTGAAAAATGGCCGCGTCTCGCACTGATGCCACGGGAATCACCGTGATGCCCGGCACGAGGGCGGCCTCGTCGGCACTGCCCGCCGGCACCATGAACCGCGTGAATCCGAGCCGTGCGGCGGCCGCAACCGCGGGCAGAATTCCGCTGGTGGGCCGCAGCCTGCCGTCGAGCCCCAGTTCGCCGAGGTGCACCACCCGACCGATGGATTCGGCACTGATGCCGCGTGCCGCCGCGAGCAGCGCCATCGCGATGGCGAGGTCGAAGACCGGGCCGAACTTCGGCAGCGCGGCCGGTGACAGGTTGACCGTGATTCGTCGTGCCGGCAGTGGGCATCCGGCGTTGCTGGTGGCGTGGCGCACCCGCTCGCGCGCATTCGACAGCGCCGTGTCGGGCAGCCCGATGATCGTGAACGACGGAAGACCGGGGGTGATGTCGGCCTCGACCTCGACCATCTGACCGGTGAGTCCGAGCAGGGCGACCGCGGTGGTCGTGCCGATCATCGGAAGACCCCGCGAAGGTGCTCGACGAGGGGCAGCCCTCCGTCTCGGATGAGAACCGACACGATGTCGATTCGGATGGCGCGGGGCCGCGGGCCCGACTGAGCCTCGCACCAGGCCGACGCGAGACGACGCAGCCGGGCCAGTTTCGCGTCGGTGATCGCCTCGAACGGATGCCCGAACGCCGTCGACGTTCGAGTCTTGACCTCGACGAACACCGTGTCACGATCGTCGATTGCAATGAGGTCTACCTCACCGTGTTCGCATCGCCAGTTGCGGTCGACCACGGTGAACCCCTGGTCTGCGAGGTAGCTCGCAGCCACGTCTTCACCCTGACGACCCAGAGCATCTTTTGCTTTCATGTGCGCCTCCGCCACCGAGGATGGCAGGGCGCGAACGCACGCTCGGGACCGAGGCGAGGAACGGGGAAAGACCGTTCTCCACAGGCTCAGCCGAGGAGAGGTCGACTACTCGTCGAGAGCGAGTTCTTTGGGAAGCTCGAAGTCTTTCGTCGACAGCTCTTCGACGTTGACGTCTTTGAACGTCAGCACCCGCACGCTCTTCACGAACCGGTCGGAGCGGTAGACATCCCACACCCACACGTCGTTCATCACGAGCTCGAAGTAGAAGTCGTGCTCGGTGTCGCGGCGAACCAGTTCGACATCGTTCGCCAGGTAGAACCGGCGCTCGGTCTCGATCACGTACTTGAACTGCGAGACCACATCGCGGTATTCGCGGTAGAGGGCCAGTTCGACTTCGCGGTCGTAGTCCTCGATCTCATCATCTTCCATGGTGTCGCCCAGTCTACGGCGTCGAAACGAGGGCAGCTTCCTTCAGCCAGCTGCGCCGATGAAAGTCGCTCGCCCCGAAGCTCGCGATGGCCTCCAGGTGGGTAGAGCTGCCATAGCCCTTGTTGCTGTTCCAGCCATACGCGGGCGTCTCGGCGTGGCGATCGATCATCATGCGATCGCGGTGCACCTTGGCCACCACGGATGCCGCCGCGACCGACGCGCAGTCTCTGTCGGCTTTCACCCGGGTCACGACGTTCAGTGGCGCGGAGAGCGCGGGGGCCAGCCAGTCGTGGGAGCCGTCGAGCAATATCACCGCACCGGCGACATCCACCCCGCGACCGTAGAGCAGGCCGAGGCCGCGCTTGGCGGCAAGGCCGAGGCACGCGATGATGCCGAGCTCGTCGACCTCGAGCGGACTCGCAAGCCCCACGGCGCTGTCGAGTGCCCATTCGGCCGCGAGAGGGGCGATGCGCTCGCGCGCAGCTTCGGAGAGCATCTTGGAGTCGCGCAGGCCGACAGGAATGGGCGTGCGCCTGCTGGCACGGATGACGCACAGGCCGACTGCGACGGGGCCGGCGAGCGCGCCTCGCCCGACCTCGTCGATTCCGATGACGAGGCTCGCACCCCTGCGCTCGAGGCCGCGCTCCACCGTGAGCGTCGGATCGGAGACGGCTATTTCGATCCCTCGCTCTCGATGCCCGCGAACACGTCGGAATAGTTGTCGAGGAACGTCCATCGGTCGGTCGGCCAGGTGATCCACAGCGCGCGGCCGACCACGTTCTTGACCGGCACGAAGCCGTTGCCGGGCTGATCTTGATTGAACCGGGAGTCTTTGGAGTTGTAGCGGTTGTCGCCCATGACCCAGAGCGAACCCTCGGGCACGGTCACGTCGAAGGCGACTCCGGATGCGGCCGTCTGGCCGTCGGGCAGCTTGACGTAGGGCTCGTCGAGCGGAACGCCGTTGACGGACATCTGGCCGAGGGCGTTGCAGCACGTGACGTGGTCGCCGGGGAGGCCGATGACCCGTTTGATGAGATGGTCGTTGGCGTCGCTCGCGGTGAGGCCCACCGTCTCGAGAACCCAGTCGAGAGCAGCTGCAACCGGCGCCTTCTCGGGCTCGACCGACGCCGGGAGCCAGCCGCCCGGATCGGCGAAGACGACGACATCGCCGCGCTCGATCGGCATGAGGTTCGGTTCGAGCTGGTTGACGAGAATGCGATCGTTGATCTGGAGGGTGTTCTCCATCGACCCGGAGGGGATGTAGAACGACCTCACCAGGAAGGTCTTGATCAGCACCGACGCCAGTACGGCGACGAGGAAGATGATGAGGATGTCGCGCAAGAACAGCAGCGCGCTGCGCGACGTGCGCGTGTTTTTCTGCCGGCGTGACGTACGCGATGGCATGGTCGTTTCTGTCATTTAACCGCCTGAGCTCCCCGCCATTTTATGGGCAGGGAGCTCAGGGTTGTGAATCCAAGGACCGACGGCGTTTCGGCTGTCAGGCGATTCGAAGGCGAACGCTACGCGTCGCGCTTCTCCTTGATCTTGGCCTTCTTGCCCCGCAGTGCACGCAGGTAGTAGAGCTTCGCGCGGCGAACATCTCCGCGGGTGACGACCTCGATGTGGTCGATGACCGGGGAGTGCACCGGGAAGGTACGCTCGACGCCGACCTGAAAGCTGACCTTGCGCACGCAGAACGTCTCGCGCACGCCCTCGCCCGAGCGGCCGATGACGACGCCCTGGAAGACCTGGATACGCGAGCGCGTACCTTCGACGATGTTGACGTGCACCTTGACGTTGTCGCCGGCGCGGAACTCGGGGATATCGCTACGCAGCGACGCCGCGTCGACGTGATCGAGAATGTGGCTCATTATGGGAATTCGCTCTCTGCAACCGCCACAGGTCGACTACGGGGTAAAAGAAGTGTGAGTTTCGGTGCCCTCGTTATCGCAGACTCCCCTGTGGCAGAGTCGGGCCGAGGCACAATCGCCTATTCTGCCACACGCGAGCCCTGCCCCACAATCAACGGGTGTCGCGACTCGTCTCGATCACGATGTACTCGCCGTCGTTCCGGATGCCGGCAGGCACCTGGGTGCGGCCGAAACCCGAAGCCGGAGCCGATGCAGGAGCCGCAGGCGGAACCTCGAAGGAGGCGAAGACATCCTGTACCCGCTTGCGGGCCTCTGTGAAGAACTGCCAGACCGCGCCCCAGAATCCGCCGATGACGGCGAGGATGAGCACGACCGTGGAGGCCGTCGATGCCGCGGTGTCGAAGCCGAGGGTGATCGCGGATGCGGCGATGACGGAGAGAATCGCCACGTCGAGCCACGAGACCGTCTTCGACGCACGGACTCCCGGGCGAGCGAGGACGATGCCCGCGATCGTCGCAAGAGCGACGAACAGCACGATGCTCGCGAGGAGCGCCCCGAGGGTCTGCCAGCCACCGCCGCCGAAGATCGCGCTGCCGACGAGCATCCAGGCCGGCAGCAGGACTGCCGCGGG
>NZ_CAXVWM010000082.1:0-10378 GCF_964263775.1 Agreia sp.
CGCCCGCTTCTACGCCACCCACAGGGCAGACCTTCCATCCGTCTTCCGCAGCGTGCAGATCGCGCCGGTGTGGCGAGCGGAGCGCCCGCAGAAGGGTCGTTACCGCCAGTTCATGCAGTGCGACATCGACATCATCGGCGATGCCACGGCGCTCGCCGAGGTCGAACTGATCTCGGCCACGCTGTCGACCCTCGACGCCCTCGGCCTGCAGGGAAGCACGGTTCGCATCAACGACCGGCGCCTGCTCATCGGCATGCTCGAACTATTCGGCTTTCCCGCAGATCACCACGATTTCGTTCTCATCGTGATCGACAAGATCGACAAGATCGGCACCGCCGGAGTCATCGACGAGTTGCGTTCCCAGGCCCCTCAGCTGACCCGCGCGACGGATGCGCTCGAGGCGTTCTTCCTGCGCCGTCAAGACCGCATGATGCGTCCGTTCGGACCTGACGCGATCGCGCACGCGCTTCCCGAGGGCGTCGACGTCGCCGTTATCGCCGAGCTCGCTTCGATCGGCGATGCGCTGGATGCCGGCCGCATCCGCTTCGACCCGTTTCTGGTGCGGGGCATGGGCTACTACACGGGCACCATCTTCGAGATCGCCCACCCCGACGTCGCGTTCTCGCTCGGGGGCGGCGGGCGTTACGACGGCATGATCGGCCGTTTCCTGGGCACCGACGTTCCCGCCGTCGGCTTCTCCATCGGGTTCGAACGCATCGTCGACCTCATCGACCTGCCCGGGGAGGAGACGGCCGACTCGGTCGCTCTACTGCACGATGCCACGGCGTCTGCGGTGCTGTTGCAGTCTGTGAAAACAGAGCTGATCGCATCCGGATCGCGGGTGCGAATCGAGCGCAAGGCCAAGAATGCCAAGCTGCAGCTCGAGCGGCTCGCCGAGGCGGGGTTCACTCGCGTGGCGACCGTGCAGCCCGATGCCGTGGGTGTCGACGACCTGAAATTCCGCGCACTGGGGAGTAGCACATCTATATAGCTTGGCTATGTACTTCGGCCATAGCCGGGCTATACACTTAATCACGTGAACAGCGAACTCAGCACCATCCTCGGCGACCTCGTGTCGGTCACCCACCGTCTCACCCGCCTCGCCTCGCAGGCAACCGGCGATTCAACGTCGCCTGCCACGTGGCGCACGCTCAGCGTGCTCACCTCTTTCGGGCCCATGCGACTGGGCGAGCTCGCCAAGCACAGTCGCGTCAGCCAGCCCACCATGACCAAGATCGTCGCCAACCTCAACGAAGTCGAGTGGATCAAGCGCATCGCCGACAGCACCGACGCGCGTGCGTGGCAGATCGCCATCGCCCCGAAGGGTCAGCGGGCGCTGGCCGACTGGCGTGACCGCCTGGGCTCTGCGCTCGAGCCGCTCTTCGATGAGCTCGACCCCGATGACGTCGCCGTGCTGCAGCGCACAGTCGACCTGCTCGAATGCAGCATCGCGGTGCGGGGCGAGGTCGTCGCTGCCTGATTCGCGCGACATCCCTCGGATGCGAGAGACAGGTAATCTGGT
This sequence comes from Agreia sp., assembly GCF_964263775.1. Taxonomy (NCBI): domain Bacteria; kingdom Bacillati; phylum Actinomycetota; class Actinomycetes; order Micrococcales; family Microbacteriaceae; genus Agreia; species Agreia sp. Next base: position 1,523 of record NZ_CAXVWM010000082.1, read on the forward strand.
GGCTGTGACCGAACAGACGAGTGCCGAGCAGGAGCTCTTGCTCGGCATCGAGGCGGGCATCTCCCAGCTCTTCCGCTCCGGCAGGTCGGCGTTGCGCAGCTATGCGAACGCCTTCTACCCCGAGCTGCAGCCCACCGGCTTCACCATCCTGCGCATGATCTTCACATGCTCTCCGGCCCAGGCGGGCACGATCATCCAACAGACCGGCCTCGACAAGAGCGCCGTGAGCCGACAGATCACGGTGTTGCGCGACCTCGGGCTCGTCGACACCCAGCCCGACCCGCTCGACGGCCGCTCGAGCTTACTGGTGCCCACGGCCCTTGCTGAAGAACGCATGGAGATTATGAGGCAACGGGTCAAAAACGATTACCGCCACCGGCTCGGCGAGTGGAGCGCCGACGAGCTCGCAACGTTCTCGGCGCTGCTCGACCGGTTCAACGCGAGTGACCCACGCGCCTGAACTCAGCCACGCGCATCCGGCGGTTCGTTAGACTTGCGACCGGACAGCGTAAGGCGCTCTCCGAAAATCACCTTGCTCTGATAGAGGAGAAAAACCAGTGGCATTGATCGAAGCCGTAAACGCCCGCGAGATTCTTGATTCCCGGGGAAACCCGACCGTCGAGGTCGAGGTACTGCTCGAAGACGGCATCGTCTCGCGCGCGGCCGTTCCCTCCGGCGCCTCCACCGGCGCATTCGAGGCGTACGAGTTGCGCGACGGAGACAAGGGCCGGTACCTCGGCAAGGGCGTGCAGAAGGCCGTCGCCGCGGTCGTCGACGAGCTCGGCCCCGCCATCGAAGGCCTCGACGCCACAGATCAGCGACTCATCGACGCCGAGCTCATCAAGGTCGACGGCACCGAGAACAAGAAGAGGGTCGGCGCCAACGCCATCCTCGGTGTCTCGCTTGCGGTCGCCAAGGCCGCCGCAGACTCGGCCGATCTGCCCCTCTTCCGTTACGTCGGCGGCCCTAACGCCCACACCCTGCCCGTTCCGCTGCTCAACATCATCAACGGCGGATCGCACGCCGACAACGACATCGACGTGCAGGAGTTCATGATCGTGCCCCTGGGCGCGAAGTCGTTCTCCGAGGCGTTGCGCTGGGGCGTCGAGACCTACCACTCCCTCAAATCTCTGCTTCACTCCAAGGGCCTGTCCACCGGCCTCGGCGACGAGGGCGGCTTCGCGCCCAACCTGTCGAGCAACCGTGAGGCGCTCGACCTCATCGCCCAGGCGATCCAGGATGCGGGCTTCACCCTCGGCGGCGACATCGCGCTCGCCACCGACGTCGCGGCCAGCGAGTTCTACGCAGACGGTTCCTACAACTTCGAGGGCAAGCAGCTTTCGGCTCTCGAACTCACGGCGTACTTCGTCGATCTCGCCGCGAACTACCCGCTCGTATCGATCGAAGACCCGCTGCAAGAAGACGACTGGGAGGGTTACCAGCACCTCACGGCAGAACTCGGGTCGAAGACGCAGATCGTCGGTGACGACCTGTTCGTGACCAACCCCGTGCGCCTGCAGAAGGGCCTCGACCTCGGTGTCGGCAATTCGATCCTCGTGAAGGTCAACCAGATCGGCACGCTCACCGAGACGCTCGACGCCGTGAGCCTGGCCCAGCGCCACGGCTACACCGCGATCCTGTCGCACCGCTCGGGCGAGACCGAAGATACGACCATCGCCGACCTCGCAGTCGCGACGGATGCCGGTCAGATCAAGACCGGAGCGCCCGCCCGCAGCGAGCGCGTCGCCAAATACAATCAGCTTCTGAGAATCGAAGAAGAGCTGGGCGACGCCGCGTTCTACGCCGGCCGCACGGCCTTCCCGCGCTTCAAGGGCTGAGACTCCACTCGAACGAAAGGCGCGCGATGCGCAAGCCGACACTGGGCGTCTCCACGGGGACAGCTTCGTCGGACGCACCCGCGCCGAAGAATGCGCGCACCCCGAGGGGTGCGCGCATTGCGCGTTCCCGCGGCACTCCGTCGCAGAAGTACAGCTTTCGGGTTTCGGGTCTCACCTTCGTGATCCTCGGCGTTCTCGTGGTGTTCGTCGTCGTTCTCGCCCCGGGGCTGCGTCTCTACATCGAGCAGCGGCAGCAGCTCGCCGCCCTGCAGCAGGCCGTCATCGACAAGCAGACGCAGAACTCCCGGCTCGACTCCGAGGTTGCGAGGTGGAGCGATCCCGCCTACATCAAGGCGCAGGCCAGAGACCGCCTCTATTTCGTGATGCCCGGAGAGACCAGCTTTCTGGTGATCGATGACCAGGCCCCCGCTGCGCCGGTCGAGAACGCGCCCGTCAGCACAGGTATCCAGAACACCCGGGTCGACTGGCTCGGCGCGATCTTCTCGTCGGGCGTCCAGGCCGGTCTCAGCACCCAGACTCCCGAAGAACTGCAGAAATCCGGAACCATCCAGTGACGACACCACCCTTCGACCCGCCCACAGAGAAAGACGTCGCAACTGTTTCGGCCCAGCTCGGTCGCCCGGCGCGCAACGTCATCGGCATCGCGGCACGCTGCGTCTGCGGCGCACCGACCGTCGTGGCGACCAAGCCCCGCCTCGAAGACGGAACCCCGTTTCCGACGCTGTACTACCTGAGCCATCCCGCCGCCACCGCTGCGATGTCCGCGCTCGAGGCGACGCAGGTCATGGCCGAGTTCCAAGACCTGCTTTCGCACGACGATGCGCTGCGGGCGCAGTACCAGGCCGCGCACACGTCATACATCTCAGACCGCGAGGGCATCGAGGTGGTATTCGAGCTCGCGGGCGTCTCCGCCGGCGGGATGCCCGTGCGCGTCAAATGCCTGCATGCCCTCGCGGGGCACGCGCTCGCCGCCGGTCCCGGAGTGAACCCCATCGGCGATCGTGCGCTGGAGCGCGGTCGCTGGTCGCCGCTCGTGTGCGAGTGCCTCGACTACGAGGCGAACGCGTGAGTGGGCGCCGCCGCACGCCGCGCCTCCGGGTCGTGGCAGTCTCGGCGGCGCTCGCCACAGGCATCCTCGTCGTCGCGCCGGTCGGAGCGATGCCCACGGCGCACGCCGACGCGGTGCGCAGCGCCGAGTACTGGCTCGCCGACTACGGCGTGCAGGCGGCGTGGAACACCACCCGCGGCGCGGGCGTCACCGTCGCCGTGATCGACACCGGCGTCGACGGTTCAGTGGCCGACCTGGCCGGTGTCGTCATCGGCGGAACCGACGTGTCGGGAGTCGGCTCGGCTGACGGCCAGACTCCCGTCGGCGACGATGACGAGCACGGAACGATGGTCGCGTCGCTCATCGCGGGCCGCGGAACCGGGGCGAACAACGGCGTCATCGGCGTTGCGCCCGAGGCCTCCCTCCTCTCGGTGAGCGTCGCTCTCGGCGCCGGCGTCGTGGGAACAGACGACCAGATCGCTCACGCGGTTCGCTGGGCTGTCGACAACGGCGCCGACGTCATCAACATGTCGCTCACCCGCAACAGCCTCGACTGGCCCACGAGCTGGGACGACGCCTTTCTCTATGCGGCCGATCACGACGTCGTCGTCGTCGCCGCGGCGGGCAACCGAGGCAGCGGCACGACGGAGGTCGGTGCGCCCGCCACCATTCCCGGGGTGCTGACCGTGGCCGGCGTCGACCGCGACGGAGCCGCGAGCTTCGACGCGTCGAGCCAGGGCATCACGATCGCCGTCGCGGCGCCCAGCGAGCAGCTGGTCGGGGTCGTTCCCGGCGGCGGCTATGTGACCTGGGCTGGAACTTCCGGGGCGACACCGATCGTGTCGGGCCTCGTCGCGTTGGTTCGAGCGGCGCATCCCGATCTCGATGTGGCCGGGGTGATCAATCGCATCGTCAGCACGGCCACCCCCACCGGCCAACCCGTGCCCGGGCCGATCTACGGCTACGGACTCATCAACGCCGAAGCCGCTGTCACGGCCGACGTTCCCGCGGCCTCCGCGAATCCGATGGGTTCGCTCGCCGACTGGGTCGCGACCTACAGGCCGTCACCGGATGCGTCGGGTGTCGGCCCGAAGGCCGTGACGGCCCCCGGGGTCGACGAGCCGGTCACGACCGCCCAGCCGTCGGCATCCTGGTGGCCGAGCGTTGCTAAACTGACGACGAACGGAATTCCCATCGCAGTGATATCCGTGTTCCTGGTGCTTTTCGCGATGATCATCACGGCAGCTGTGGTGCATGTTCGGCGCGTGCGGCGCAGGGAGTAGATTACTTACAACACCTTCCCCCTAGGAGAGCTTTCACTGTGCCCAGAATCTTGATCGTCGGCGGCGGCTACGCCGGTTTCTACACCGCATGGAAACTCGAGAAGTGGCTCCGGCCCGGCGAAGCAGAGGTCACCGTCGTCGACCCGCTTCCCTACATGACCTACCAGCCGTTCCTACCCGAGGTGGCCGCCGGCTCCATCGAGCCCCGCCACGCGATCGTGCCCCTGCGTCGTCACCTCAAGAAGACCGAGATCGTGGCCGCGAAAGCCACCGCAATCGACCACGCGTCGAAGACCGCGACCATTACGCCCAACATCGGCGAGCCGTACGAGTTCGCCTACGACCAGATCGTCGTCACGGCCGGCTCCGTGTCGCGCACGTTCCCCATCCCGGGTGTCGCCGACGAGGCCATCGGCCTGAAGACCATCGAAGAGGCAGTCGCGATCCGCGACCGCATCCTCACCAACCTCGACAAGGCCGCCGGTCTTCCTGCCGGGCCCGAGCGCGACCGACTGCTGACCGTCGTGGTCGTCGGTGGCGGGTTCTCGGGCATCGAGATCTTCGCCGAGCTGCGCTCGTTCGTCAGCGGGCTGCTCAAGGAATACCCCGAGATCAAGTTCGAAGACACGCATTTTCACCTGATCGAGGCGATGGGTCGAATCATGCCCGAGGTCTCGCTGCCCACCAGTCTCTGGGTCATCAAGAACCTGGCCGAGCGCGGCGCCGAGATCCACCTCGACACGCAGCTCAAGTCGGCCGTCGGGGGAGTCGTCGAACTCTCTACCGGCGACAGCTTCGAGTCGGACACGATCATCTGGACCGCCGGCGTCATGGCGAGCCCGATGCTGAAAGGAACCGACCTTCCCATCGAAGAGCGCGGTCGCCTGCAGGTGCGTCCTGACCTCCGAGTCGGAACTGCAGACGAGATCGTGGCCGACGCCTGGGGCGCCGGCGACGTGTCGGCCGTGCCCGACCTCTCGGGTGGTGGCGTCGGAGGTTTCTGCGTGCCGAATGCCCAGCACGCCGTTCGCCAGGGCCGCCTGATGGCCAAGAACATCGTCGCCAACCTGCGCGGCGAGGCGCTCATCGAGTACAACCACAAGAACGCCGGAGCCGTCGCCGGCCTCGGTCTCGGCGTCGGTGCGTTCCAGTCGGGCAAGATCGCCGTCAAGGGCCTTCCCGCCTGGTTCATGCACCGCGGCTACCACGGTCTCGCGATGCCCACGTGGGAGCGCAAACTCCGCGTCATCGGCAACTGGGTGCTGAACCTCGTTCTCAGCCGCGACATCGCATCGCTCGAGGCCCGGGTCACCCCGCGCGCCGCGTTCGAGACGTTCGCGTCGCGCCCCCGCCCCGCAGCCGACGCTGCTGCACCGGCTCCCGCGGCGGCAGCCGCGACGGCTCCCGCCACGTCGGCAATCGCATCCGCGACGACCGAGGCCGCGCCTGTCGCCAAGAAGGCGGCGGTCAAGCGGGCGCCCGCCAAGAAGGCTGCGGAAAAGAGCCTGCCCTCGCCCGAGGATGCTCCCATCGTGGTCGGCGGCGGCGACCCGGTCGACAGCGCGCGATAGCAGTTCGCTTGCGAAACGCCCGTTCCCTGGTGGGGCGCGGGCGTTTCGTCGTCAGCGGCCCCGGCCTCGTGGTGATGCGGCGACACGCGCTGCTCGGCTTCGGTAGTCTCGATGATGCCGGGCCCCCATAGCCCAATCGGCAGAGGCAGACGACTTAAAATCGTTTCAGTCAGGGTTCGAGTCCCTGTGGGGGTACCAATTCGACCCCTTGCGTCCCAGCATCGGCGCGGAAGTTGGCGGTTTTCGATCTTCTCACGAAGCGGTTTTGCCCACAATTTGACGTTATTTACGTCACTGAGAACGGGTGAGGACAGTGTTCAGCCCGGCCGCATCCATCATTGAGATGGTGCCGAAGCGTGGCTGAGCCTGGCTCGTGAGCAGAGGCATCCGGCGCGTCTTACAAACCGTAGGTCTCTCGGTCTAAGACGGCTCCGACGATGAGACGACTATTTTCGACAGGCCGGATTATTTTAGATAGGCCGGATGTGGAACCTGCTGGCCATACGTGTCGACGCTGGAGGAGTGGTCGGTGTCTCGCTTAGCTGTAGTTTGCGAGACACACTTCCTCATACTGAACTGGCGGGCACCGCCCAGCAACTATGGCGTAAGCGCGTCCGTGCCCCTGCGAAGCATCGAAAGGCTGCTACATCACACCCAGATATCTGACGCTCTACGTGCTGGCAAGATTGTCCTAGTTCCACAACGTGAGCTTGTCGGGATTCACCATCATGCGGACCTCTCGAACCAGGCCAGCGACTACCTCGAGAGTTACGACTCCGACGATCCGGCCGTCGTCCCACAGCGCGAATCCAAGTCCGTCCGGAGTTTCTTGCTCAAGCACCGTGAAGCGAGCGTTTTTGCCAAGGGTGCCGAACAGGAAGCGCGCCACCTTATCCATGCCGAAGATCGGATTGCGTGCTGCCGTAACTATGCCGCCACCATCGGACCGCAGCTCGACCTTTGGATCGAGCACGGATATGAGCGCATCGAAATCTCCGGTGCGCGCAGCCGCTGCAAAGGCCCGCACGACCTGTTCATGCTCAGCCTGGGTCGCACGCTTCGTCCGGTTCTGCCGGACTCGACGACGTGCGGAGGTCGCGAGCTGACGACAAGCGGCTGGGCTTCGACCAACGACGACAGAGATGTCGTCGAAGGAAACCGCGAACACGTCGTGGAGCACGAAGGCAACACGCTCGGCCGGGGTCATCGCCTCGAGAACGAGAAGTAACGCGGTGCTAACCGATTCGTCGAGCGTGACTCGATCGAGCGGGTCGACTGATGCGTCCGTCGGTGATGGGAAAGTGTACGCGGGAACGGGTTCGGGTAGCCAAGGTCCAACGTAGCGCTCGTGCCGCCACCGTGCTGAAGCGAGTATGTTGAGGCAAACCCTGCTGACAGCTCGTGTGAACCATGCGCGCGGAACATCGACCGCGTCGCGTTCTTCCTGACTCATTCGATACCAGCGAATATAAGTATCCTGAACGGCGTCCTCGGCCTCCGCGATAGTGCCGAGCATCCGGAACGCCAGAGACACCAAATGGCGCCTCTCGCTGCGGAGTTCTGCGTGCGTCGCCTCACCATCGTTGGGCATCATTTGAGGCCTCCTTTACTACTTAGACCAGCTAGGCACGACAAATGTGAGGTAACACCTCACAATCATTCCTTTGACACGGTCATGATGAGCATGAACCTAAATTCGTATTCAACGCGCATCCTCCCGTATTTGTCGATCACACACGGCGCTGCCGTCGCGGCTCGGTGAGGGTGGCGGTGGCTGGGGCGACCGGCACTCTTGGACGATGTGTCATCAATGCTCTTCACAACGCTGGGCACTCGTCCGTTCCTCTGAGCCGCAATCTTGGCGTCGATTTACTGGGTGACCACAAACTCCGCAACCGTCTGCGAGGTGCGACAGCGGTCATTGACGCGTCTGAGATTCGAAGCATGTCGACTAAGGTGTCGGTGGAACATTTCAGCACGGTCACGCGGAATCTGCTCGTCGCAGGACGAGCCGCCGGGGTTACTCACCACGTTGGCGTCTCAATCATCGGTGCGGGTTTCGTGAACTCGAACTACTACGCGGGCAAGGCGGCGCAGGAGCGGATCCTTCGCGGGCAGCGAGACGGATGGTCGCTTCTTCGGACCACTCAGTTCCACGAATTCGCACAGCAGATCGCTCCGCAGCGGGGGCTGGGTCTGATCACTTTCGCACCGAAGATGCGCACACGGCCGATAGCCGCCGCCGAAGTTGCGGAGGAACTCGTCGTCATCGCGGAACGGGGGCCTTCAAAGACCGTGCGCGACCTGGCTGGACCATACGAAGAAAGGCTGTCCGATATGGTGCAGCGATACGTGGCACTCATGGACCAGCGTGGGCCCGTGATCGAGGTGGCTCTTCCGGGCCGGTTGGGTCGCGGAATGCGGGATGGGTCACTTCTCCCCGTGACCGGCACACGTTCTGGCAGCCAGACCTACTCCGAATGGCTCGAGCTGAATGCCGTCCTCTGACCTATTTGCTTCTGACGCTGCACTCGAGGTTTCGTTGGCGTCGCAACCGTCTTAAGGACTCCCATGCACATATTCCCTTGCCGGCGGCTCCGGCGTTATTGGCAGCAGGCTGATACCCGCACTTATCAAAGCGGGACACTCGGTTGTCGCGACGACCCGTTGGGCCGATAACCTCGACTACCTCCGAATGCTCGGTGCCACAGGGGTTGTAGTTGACGTCTACAACGCTCCCCACCTAGCGGCGGTTCTCAACGCCGCGAAACCCGACCTCATCCTGCAGCAGCTGACCGATTTAAGCGATTTCGACACTGATGCGAACGCGCGACTTTTGAGGGCAGGAACCGCGAACCTCATTGCCGCAGCCGAGAGTGTCGGTGTCGGTCGCGTCATCGTTCAAAGCGACGCATCTGCCTATGCGGCGGGCGAAGGCCTAGCACGAGAGGACGACCCGATCGAGGCTGGATCAGCCGTCGCCGACATGGAGAATCTCCTAGGCCACGTTTCCCGCGCTTGTGTGCTCCGATATGGCGTCCTGTACGGGCCAGGAACGTGGTTTGCGCCCGGCGGTCGGACGGCTAACGCTGTTT
>NZ_CAXVWM010000083.1:0-16037 GCF_964263775.1 Agreia sp.
CGTCGCGGCGACCGTCGAGAGCGACGAGATCGAGGTGCTGGATGCATCCGGTTGCGTGGTGACGCCGGGTCTCGTGAACGCGCACCACCACCTGCTGCAGAGTGCGTTCCGCACGCTTGCCGGCACCCGCGGCGTCGCGATGAGCGACTGGCTGCCAACCATGGCCGCGGCGTACGGCCGCGTCGGAATCGACCCCGAGCTCGCGCACACCGCCGCCCTGGTGGGGGTCGCCGAGGGCCTGCTCTCTGGGGTCACGACGGTGGCCGACCACCACCTCACTTGGCCCGAGGGCTGTGATGACGTCGGCATCGCACGGGCCACCGCGTCGGCCGCCTCCGAGCTGGGCGGGCGCCTCGTCTTCGTGCGCGGCTCGGCCCGCGACGACCCGGAGCAGGCATCGTTGTCGGCCGAGGGCCTCGTCGCGGCCCTCGTGCCACGAGGTGTGGGCGGCGTATCGACCGACGGGATGCTGCAGCTCGCCGTCGGGCCGGCCGGGGTGCACAGCGACGGCGAGCTGACGTTCCGGCTGCTCGGCGAGGTGGCCGAGCGGCACGGACTGCGCCGCCGAACCCAGGCGAACGAGCAGGTCGATGTGGCCATCGCGCTCGAGAGGTACGGTCGGCGGCCCATCGACCTTCTCGACGAGTGGGGCTGGCTCGCCCCCGACGTCACGATCGCGCATCTCTGCGCCGTGACGCCCGACGAGATCGCGCGGCTCGCATCCGCCGGCGTCACGGCCACGCATGCGCCCGGCTGCGACCTGCCGATGGGTTGGGGAATCGCGCCCGTTGCCGCACTGCGCGCCGCAGGCATCGCTGTGGGCCTCGGCACCAGCGGGGGCGGCAGCAACGATGCCGGCCACCTGCTCGCGGATGCCCGACTCGCGATGCAGGTCGCGCCGCTCGTCGGCCCACCCTTGGCTGCACGCGAGGTGCTCGGCATGGCGACTGCGGGATCGGCTCGCGGACTCGGTCGAAGCGAGCTGGGTCACCTGCGCCACGGCTCCGCCGCAGACCTGTGCGTCTGGGATGTCTCGGGTGTGGCCGACGCCGGGGTCGCCGATCCCCTGGCCGGTTTGCTCTGGGCCAACCCGGGCCGCCGGCCCAAGCACGTGGTCGTAGCAGGACGCGTGGTCGTGCGCGACTACGAGCTCGTCGACCACGACCAGCGCGCGCTGGCCTCGGGCCTCACGTCAGTTCTGGCCACTCGAACCGCTTGATCTCGAGCAAGGCCTCCGACAGGGCGTCGCTCCAGTGCTCGAGCACGCGTGTGCCCAGCTCGACGCTCGCCCGTCGCGGATCTCCGATGACACCGTTGGTCGAGACGTCGTCGGTGAGCCAGGCCGTGGGAACGGCGCCCTCAAGGGTGAGGTGGGTGAAGCCCGAGAACAGGCTGTCGAGAGCCACTCCGTCGGGGGCCGCCACATCGAGGTCGACGAGGGTCTCGTCGATCGCCATCACGACGGAGGTCTCGGACTGCCCGCCGTGGATGCTGAACCCCGCGTCGTCCCAGGCCATGCCCTCGGGCTCGCCGAGATGCATGGCGCTCACCGGAAAGACCTGCAGTCCCGTGGCCGCGCGGATGTCGCGCGCCACCATCTCGAGCAGCTGCGGCTGGCCGCCGTGCGCGTTCACGAAGACGAGTTTGCGAAAGCCCGACGCGGCGACCGACGCACCCACGTCGTGCAGCATGGAGATGAGCGTCGACGCGCTGAGGGTCATCGTGCCGGTGCGGCCCGCGTGCTCATTCGACTTGCCGTAGCGCAGCGTCGGCAGGATCCACACGTTCGCGTCGTCGGGCAGGCCGGCGACCGCGCGAGCCGCGACCGTCTCGGCCACCAGCGCGTCTGTGTCGAGCGGCAGGTGCGGTCCGTGCTGCTCGAAGGCGCCGATGGGCTGGATGACGACGGCATCGGTCATGTCGATCGCCGCGACCCGAGTGGTCGACAGGCGGGCGAGAAGGGGCGTATGCGGCATCAGGCGGGGCCGGCGAGCGCGCGGAGACTCGCGAAGAGAACGGCCTTGTCGGAGTCCTCGAACTCCACCTCTCCGCCGCTCTTCACGAGGTGCTCGAACCCGGTCGTCGCGCCGAGCTCCTGCGATCCCAGGTCGTTCGCCATGATCGTGACCGCGTAGAGACGCTCGGTGTCAGAGGTGTTCTTGATGTGGTGCACCGAGCCGCTGGGCAGGATGAGCACGTCGCCCGCAGCGACCTTCACGGAGTGCTCGTCACTGAACGCCTCGCCCTCGCCCTCGAGGAAGACGAAGATCTCGACGGAGTCGGGGTGCGAGTTGTCGGGCTGCACCCCCGACGGGTCCCAGATCTCGAAGAAGACGCTCGAGGGCGAATCGTCGTCGGGGCCGGCGAGCGGCACGAGGCGCACCGTGTCGCCCGGGGTGATGCGGTGGGCCTTGAGCTCGCTGAGGTGCTTGAGGATGGGTGCGGCGGCCATGGGTTCTCCTGTGCTGGGTGGGTGGATCGGTACGGGGTTCGAGGTCAGGCGCGCGGCAGCGCGTTGAAAAGCTCATCCGGCGTGGTGGTGAAGCCGAAGCACTGGCGCACGTTGTAGACGGTGGCGGCCAGGCAGAAGTCGGGTGATGTCGTGGCGCTGACCTCTTCGACCATGACGCAGTCGTAGCCGGCGCAGGCCGCATCGGTGAGTGTGGCGAGCACGCACTGGTCGGCGTTGACTCCGGCGAAGAGCAGCGAGTCGATGCCGAGAAAGCGGAGGATGCTGTCGAGCGGGGTGTCCCAGAATCCGCTCATCCTGAATTTGTCGACGTGGATGTCGGTGAGTGCGACGTCGAGGCCGTCGACGATGGCGGCTCCCCAGCTGCCCGCCGTGAGCACGGCCTCCCCTTTCGACGTGGGGTCGCCGATGCCACCGCCCGAGCCGTCCGAGTCGTACACGTGCAGCACGTTGGCCGGCAGGTTGAGCCGGTCGGGGCGGTTGCCCCAGTTCAGCCAGATCACCGGTACTCCTGCGGTGCGGAGCGCCGGCAGCAGTGCGTTGAGGGGGTCGATGGCCGCGCGCGCGGGCGACACGTCGACTCCGATGCCGTTGAGCCAGCCGCCCTCGGCGCAGAAGTCGTTCTGCATGTCGACCACGATGATCGCCGTGCGGTCGAGGTCGATCGAGAGCGGTTGCGGAACGGCGTCGATCTCGACCGGCCGGGGGGTGCGACTCGCGCGCGCGAGGTCGACGCGACCGCCCGAGACGGGCCAGGCGTGGGGCGCGAATGCCGCGGTCGAGCCGCTCATGCGGAGACTCCGACGAGGGGCTCGCCCGCGTGGACCGCGCCGGCGAGCGGAGCACCCCTCGTGATCTCGGGGAGGATGCGATGGATCTGCCTGCTCGCCTCCGAGGCGAGCGGGTCGACGGCGTCGCCGCCGACGGAGCGCAGCTCTCCCCCGACGTAGACTTTCTTCAGGTTGCGCAGCCCGCAGGCCAGAACGTAACTCGACACGGGCTCCCACAGCGGACCGATGTCGGGCGAGCGGGGATCGACGATGACGAAATCGGCGAACTTGCCGGGCTCGAGCGAACCGACCCTGTCGTCGATGCCGAGGATCTCGGCCGAGCCGAGCGTATGCATCCGCAGCATGTCGGCCGTCGAGAGCGTCGTAGGGTCGCCGGTCGTGGCGCGCACCGCGTACATGCCCATGCGCATGTTCTGCCACGGGTCAGAGATGTCTGTGCAGGCCTGGTCGTCGAGGCCCATGCCGACCCGGATGCCGAGGGCCCGGATCTCGGGAATGGCCGCGACTCCTGACGCGAGCCGTCCGTTAGCGTTGGGTTGCCACGACATGTTCGCCCCGCCCGCGGCGGTACGGCGCAGGATGTCGGGCGTGGTCTGGATGAAGTGGCCGAAGATGAAGTCGGGGCCGAAGGCGCTGGCCGCCTCGTAACGGTCGAACTTCTCGCGCTGCAGCTCGACCGCCTCGCGAGTCTCCAGCAGGTGCGCCTGGTTGATGAGCCCGAAGCGGCGCATCGCCTCGACCTCGATCTTGGCGCAGTCGGTATTGGGCGACCACTGGCCCGCCCCCGAGATCGCTGCTCGCAGCATGAATCGGCGATCGAGCGATTCGCAGTGCCGCACGATCTCGCCGAGCCGCTCGAGCACCTCCTCGCGTGTACCGACGGTGTCGTCGATCAGCACGGAGTTGACGAAACGGATGCCGCTGTCGAGTTTCGCGTCGGCCTGCCGGGTAAGGTACTCGACCGCGCGCAACTCCTGCGGTCCGCCCTCGATACGCCTGCCGTCGACGAGCGGCTCCCAGGGAAGCCGCCCGTCGGTGAAGTCGAACGCTGTCGTCACCCCGTTGTTCAGCATGTCGAAGGCGCCGTGCAGGGTGCACCAGTAGATCTCGTCCGGAGTTGCCGCTCCTGTCACGGCGAACATCGCCGTGCACCAGCCGTAGAGGGTCTCGTTCACCGCGAGCCCTCGGGAGCCGCTCGTGAAGAGGTGGCTGTGGGACGAGACGAATCCCGGCGCCACGAATGCGCCAGCCACGTCGATGACCTCGATATCGTCGCCGACCCGGTGAGGGATGCCCTCCCCGAGCGACGAGATGATGCCGTCCTCCACGAGCATCCAGCCGTCCCGGATGACCTCCGGGGCGCCGTTCGCCACGGGCAGGAGCGTTGCACCCGTGATCAGGATGCCGCGTGGATTCGACATGCTTACTCGGTGAAGCCGATGGAGTCGTCGACGAACTCGTTCGTCGCGATGTCGTCGGCGGTCAGACCCTCGGTCGGTGCACTGCCGATTCCCTCGTAGATGGGAGTCGCGAGCTCGACGAACGACTGCAGGCGGTCCATGTCGAAGTTGCCCACGATGTCGTCGGAGCCGTTGCCGACCAGTTTGAGCTTTTTCTGCGTCTCGACGGAGTAATCGGCGACGCCTTGGCTGTAGACCCAGCCCGTGTCGTACTGGTCGACCAGGTCGAGGATCAGGCCGTTCGCTGTCGTCGGGTCGCTGTAGTAGTCGACGTCGGCCTGCTGCATCACCGGAACGAGTGCTTTGAGGCACGGGGCCAGGTCTTCCATGTCGTCGGTGCGCGCCGAGACGACCACCGGGTAGATCTCCCAGCCGGCGTCGTTGATGAGCTGGTACTCGACCGGCTTCATCCAGGCCTCGACCTCGTTCTCGTAGATGTACGGCTCGGCACTGGCGTAGCCCTGCTGGGCGTCCTTGCCGGAGGCCGCGACGAAGTTCGCCGGGGTTCCGTCGTAGCCGCCGTCGGTCTGCGATTCCTTCAGCAGGCCGCTGCCGATGAGGTACTCCATGTAGGCCGATCCGCCGAAGTAGCGCACGAAGGCGTCGGTCTTGCCCAGGTCTTCGATGGTCTCGACGTCGGGGTAGGTGGCCGGGTCCCACATGATCATCGTGGGCGTCTTGTCGAGCGGAGCGAACACGCCCACGGTCGGCTGAGCGACCGAGTTCTGCACGGCTTCGTCGCTGTAGACGTAGCCCAAAGTGATGGTGTCGTCGGTGTACATCTGGGCGGGAACGCTCTGGAATCCGATCGCCGGTCCACCCGCGCGCACCTCGAGGGCGACGCCGGTGTACTCGCCACCGGCCATAAGCGGCCCGGCGACGGTCTTGGCGTCGGTGTCGACGGTGACCGTCGACGGGTCGAGCATCTCGTAGAGGCTGCCGTGCTCGGACTCGGGGTTCCAGTCGGTCTGGACGGAGATGGTGGCGGGGCAACCGGCGGCCTTGAGGTCGACGGAACCGATCTCCGGGCTGCTCGAAGAGGTCGCCTCAGGGGTAGATCCGCCGCTGCAGGCGGTGAGTCCGATGGCTGCTGTTCCGATGAGGCCGAAGACCAGAACGGCCTTCGAGTGGCGTGACTTCATAGTGTGCTCCCGGTGCGGGTCGTATGCGTGTGTGGGGGGCGTCAGGACTGGTCAGGCCATCCGACTCTCGCCACGGTAGGCCATCGAATTAGCCGACACTCGTCGATGAAGTCAAAAATAACGAGCCTGAAACGCCCCGGAAATATCAGTCGATCCGGCCTGCGGAATACGAGCCCGCGACCCTAGAGCTCGAGCACGAGCCGCGGGCAGGCGGCCCGGGACACGCAGATCATCATGACCTCGTTGTCCTCCTGCTCATCGAGTGTGAGCACCGAATCCCGGTGGTCGACCTCGCCGGAGACCACCGGCGTCTCGCAGGTTCCGCAGGTTCCCTCGCGGCACGACGAGAGCACCAGCACGCCCGCTTCTTCGACCACGTCGAGGATCGACCGGTCGGGCGGCACGGTCAGCATCTCGCCGGACAACGCGAGCTCCACTTCGAACGAGTCGTCGAGCAGTGGCGCCCCCGCATCACGGGCCTCGAACCGTTCGAGGTGCAGGCTGCCATGCGGCAGGTCGACGGATGCGTCTTCGACGGCGGCGAGAAGACGTGCCGGCCCGCAGCAGTAGACGAGCGTGTCGTCATCCGCCTCCGCGACGAGCGAGGCGACCTCCATTCGGGCGTCGACGTCGGCCGTGTAGGATCGCACCCGATCGCCGAACTCCCTCTCGAGCTCATCAAGAAACGCCATCGTGCGCCTCGTGCGGCCCGCGTAGGCAAGCGCCCAGGTCGCTCCCGTCGCTTCCGCCGCACGGATCATGGGCACGATGGGAGTGATGCCGATTCCGCCTGCGATGAAGAGGTAGCGCCGTGCGGGCACCAGCTCGAAATGGTTCAGGGGACCCCGCAATCGGATGGGGCTGCCCACGGCCAGCTCGCTGTGCATCGCGAGGGAGCCGCCCCGGCCGCCTTCCTCGCGAAGCACACCGATGCGGTAGGAGCGTCTGTCGGCCGGGTCGCCGCACAGCGAATACTGCCGTTCGAGGCCGTCGCGCACGACCACGTCGAGATGGGCGCCGGGAGTCCAGCCCGGCAACTCGGATCCGTCGGCGGCCCGGAACTCGATGGCCTTGACGCCGTCGGCCACATCGTCGAGCCGACTCACGACAGCGGCGATCTCGGGGAGGTGGAATGACATGGATGTCGAGGCTTTCGGTGGGGAGAAGCGGGGTCGTTCACTGCGACAGTACCCCTCGCACGGGCGAACTCGGGGCACGATCCTCGCGGCGTCACGGGAGGAAACCTCGGCGTTACGTGGCCGAAATATCCACTGCATAGAGTGATTCCGTCACCGGCCAGCGGGCCCCAGAAGTTCATCGGAGGGCACACAATGAGCGCAGTGCCACGAGCGATCTCCCTCCTCCGCTCCGCGACCCTCTCAGACGGTTCGGTTGTCGATGTCGAGATCATGGGCGACACCGTGACGGCGGTGCGCCCGGCCGGCGGCACACCGAGCGCCGCCGCATCCGAGACCATCGATCTGACCGGTTTCGTGCTGCTCTCCGCACCGGCCGAACCCCATGCACACCTCGACAAGGCGCTCTCCTGGAACCTGATCGACCCGCCCATGGGCGACCTCGGCCTGGCCATCCAGTCGTGGAAGGACTACTCGGCCACGATGAGCGTCGAGTCCATCGTCGACCGGGCACGCCGGGCCGCGCTCCTGCTGCTGCAGAACGGAACGACCGCGGTGCGCTGCCACGTCGACGTGCTCTCGGGCGATTCGCCGCTACGCGGTGTCCAGGCCCTCGTGCAGGTTCGCGACGAGCTCAGCGAGTTGATGCACATCGAGCTCGCTGCCCTCGCGGGGCCGACCATTCCCACCGCCGATGTGGAGGCCGCCCTCGACCTCGGAGTCGACCTCGTGGGCGGCGCCCCGCACCTCGCCGACGACCAGAGCGTCGATCTCCAGCGCCTTCTCGCCATCGCGGCGGCTCGGGGCGTCGGCGTCGACATCCACACCGACGAGAGTCTCACGGGCGACCACACGCTGGCCGAGCTCGCCCGCACCGTGCGCCACTGGCCGAAATCCATGCCCGTCACCGCCGGTCACTGCGTGCGCCTCGGCACTCTCGAACACGGCGAACTCGACGACGTCATCGACGAGGTGCTCGCCAGTGACATCGGAATCGTGACTCTGCCGATCACCAATCTGTACCTGCAGGGCTGGCAGCATCCGGTATCGACGCCGCGCGGCCTCACGGCCGTCCGCCGGCTTCTGGATGCCGGGGTGCGGCTGGGTGCGGGCGCCGACAACGTGCGCGACCCGTTCAACCCCGTCGGCCGCAGCGACGCCCTCGAGACCGCCTCCCTGCTCGTCACCGCCGGCCACCTGACTCTGGCCGAGGCGTACGCCGCCGTCAGCGATGGCGCACGCTCGGTGATGAACCTCGAACCCGCCGGCGCCCTCGTCGGGGCGAAAGCCGAACTGCTCGCCGTTCGCGGCGGCAATCTCGCGGATGTGGTGGCCAACGCGCCCGCCGACCGGTACGTGATCCACGCGGGACGCCTCGTCGCCTTCAGCGAGGTCACGCACCACACACCCCTACCGACTCGAACCGCCGAGCCGACCGAACTCCTTCTCGAAAAGAGGTGATGAGCCCGATGACGCTGACGACGGATCTCCCCGTGTCTATAACGACAACCGAGCTTCTCAATTTCTCCGACGTCGCCATGACGTTTCCCAACGGCACGACCGCACTCTCCGGAGTCGACCTCACGGTCAGGAAGGGCGAGTTCGTCACCGTCGTCGGTCCGTCCGGATGCGGCAAGTCCACGCTCCTGCGTATCGCGTCCGGGCTCACCCCGGCGACGGCCGGCGAGATGCACGTCGCCACGAAGCGCATCGGCTACGTGTTCCAGGACGCGACCCTGTTGCCGTGGCGCACGGTGCAGGCGAACGTCGAACTGCTGGCCGAGCTCAACGGCATCTCCAAGAAGACGCGCATCGCCAAGGCGACAGAGGCGATCGAGCTCGTCGGACTGAAAGGCTTCGAGAGGCACCTGCCGAAGACGCTCTCGGGCGGCATGCGCATGCGCGCATCCCTCGCCCGTTCGTTGACACTCGACCCCGAACTGTTCCTCTTCGACGAGCCGTTCGGCGCCCTCGACGAGATCACGCGCGAGCGCCTCAACGACGAACTGATCAAGCTCTTCACCGAGCAGCAGTTCGCCGGGCTCTTCATCACGCACAGCGTCTCCGAGGCGGTGTACCTGTCGACGCGAGTCATCGTGATGTCGGGCCGACCGGGAAAGATCGTAGAGACCTTCGACGTTCCCTTCGCCTACCCGCGCGACCCGGAGATCCGCTTCACCCCCGAGTTCGCCGAACTTGCCGGCGAGGTCTCGCACGCGCTCCGAGAGGGACACTCATGACCACCACCGCTCCCCCGACCGGGCCCGTGACCACCAACCCGACGATCAGGACGATCTCCCGGGCCTCCGAGATGCCCACTCGGCGAGGTGCGCGACTGCCCTCATGGGTGCCGCCCGTGCTGGTCTTCATCGTCATCGTGGTCCTGTGGTACTTCGTCAGCTATGTGGTCATCGACCCGAAGCAGTCGTTCCTGGTGCCGCCGCCGCACAAGATCTTCACCGACGCGTTCTTCGACCCGAAGACCCTCGGGGACATCATGGAGGCCCTGACCCGCTCGGCCGGCGTCGCCCTGACCGGGCTCGCGATCGCCATCGCGATTGGATTCGTGTGGGCCGTCGCGATGAGCCAGGCGCGCTGGATCGAGCGCTCGCTCTTCCCCTATGCCGTCATCCTCCAGTGCATCCCGATCCTCGCCCTTGTTCCCCTCATCGGGTTCTGGTTCGGCTTCGACTTCCCCGCGCGGGTCATCGTCTGCATCCTGATCGCGCTCTTTCCGATCGTCTCGAACACGCTGTTCGGGCTGCAGTCGGTCGACAAGGGTCAGCGCGAGCTGTTCCAGCTGCAGAAGGCCAATCGCTGGACCGTGTTGACGAAGCTCGAGTTCCCCGCCGCGCTCCCGGCGATCTTCGCGGGCATGCGCATCTCCGCCGGGCTCGCCGTCGTGGGAGCCATCGTCGGCGACTTCTTCTTCCGCCGGGGAGAACCCGGACTCGGTGCACTCATCAGCAACTACCAGTCGCGGGTCCAGGGGCCCGAGCTCTTCGCCGCCATCATCACGGCGGCGCTCTTCGGAGTCGTGGTATTCCTTGTCTTCGGCTGGCTGGGCAAGCTCGCCGTCGGCAAGTGGTACGACTACAGCAGATAACCAAAAGGACCCCCACCATGACCGACCTGCCCGAGAGCATCACCTCCCTCGCCGCCGAACTCTCCGTCATCCTGGGCGAGCGAGGCGTGACGACAGAACTGCGGGCGCGCGAGAAGGCCTCGGCCGACGGCTCGTACCTGTCGCCGATCATCACCGAGCAGCTTCCACTCGGACTGGCCGACATCGTCGCCTTCCCGACGACGGCCGAGCAACTGGCGCAGGTGGTCGCGGCGGCCGTTCGCCACGGAGTGGGCATCACGCCGCGCGGCAAGGGAACGGGCAACTACGGCCAGGCCATCCCGATCAAGAACGGACTCGTGCTCGACCTATCGAAGCTGCGCGGCGTCGTCGAGGTCGGCAACGGTTTCCTCACCGCGCTCGCCGGCACGCCGATCGTCACGATAGAGCAGGCGGCCCGCGAGTCGGGCCAGCAGATTCTCATGTACCCGTCGACCGCCCAGTCTTCGATCGGCGGCTTCCTCTCGGGGGGTTCCGGCGGAACGGGGTCGATCGCCCACGGCTCCAACCACGAGGGCTTCGTGCTGGGCCTCGACGTCGTGCACGCGACGGCGGATGCGCAGCTCGTGCATGTCGACGGCGATGAGGCGCAGCCGTACGTGCACACCTACGGCACCGCGGGAATCATCGCCCGGGCCACGATCGCCCTCGAACCCCTGCAGAACTGGCGCGGACTGTTCGCCAGCTTCGACACGTTCTCCGAGGCCATCTCCGTGCTCCGCGAGATCGGACGGCTCGAACCGACGCCCCGACTCGTCTCGGCCGACCTCCCCGTTCTGGCGAACGCCCTGCCGGCCGATCCGGGCATCCCGAAAGACCGGGCGAGCCTGCGTGCGATTCTCGACATCGCGGCGGTTCCCGCCGCCACAGCCCTGATCGAGGCGGCGGGAGGCCGCGTCGAGGAGGTTCGCGACGGCGCCCAGACTGCGATGAAGCTCAGCATGATCTCGTACAACCATCCGATCGAGTGGCTGCAGAGGAGCGACCCGGGAAAGTACTTTCACATCGAGGTCGCCGGTGACGCACTCGTCGACCGCATCGACGAGGTGCACGCCGTCTATCCTGGCGGAATGCTGCACATCGAGGCGCAGAAGAACCGGCCGATCGGCATGCTCGCCGGCATCTACGAGAGTGCCGAGAAGGTCTACGAGGGCTTCGACAAGCTCGCGGCGATCGGCGTCGGCGTGCACAACCCGCACGTCTGGTTCGTCGACCACGAGGTCGAGCGCACGCGCGCCCTCGCCGAGACGACAGATCCACACGGTCTCTTGAACCCGGGCAAATTGCAGGGCAAGGTCGCAGTCGGGGTCGACGCGTGAGCGACGCGCACGCCGAACACGCGGCGGTCACCGATCGAGGCACGCGCAGACTCGTCGAGCTGTCTGGGCCCGCTGCGACCGCGGCACTCGACGCCGACTCGGTGATTGTGATTCCGACAGGCGCGATCGAGCACCACGGATCGCACCTTCCCCTGATGACCGACTACCTGCTGGCGGATGCGATCGCGAACGCCGCCGTCGACCGCGCAGCCTCGCAGGGGGTCGATGCATGGATTCTGCCGACCCTCGCGTACACCAAGAGCGACGAGCACCACTGGGCATCCGGAACCGTGTGGCTCACGTGGGAGACGATGATGAACACCGTGGTCGACCTCGGCAACTCGATCGCGGCCACGCCCGCCAACAGGGTGGCGTTCTTCAACGGCCACGGCGGCAACCTCGCCCTGCTGCAGGTCGCCTGTCGCGAGCTGCGGCGACGCTTCGGGCTGCAGACGTTCCTGCTCGGGCCGATCGTGCCTCCCATGGCCGACGGCGCGGGCGACGGGCCCGACGAGCTGGGCCTCGGCATCCACGGCGGCCACAGCGAGACGTCGCTCATCATGCACATCCGGCCCGACCTCGTCGACCTGTCGTTGGCGCAGCGCGGCGTGCCCGAGCACCTCGCCGACTACGAGCACATCGGTTTCACAAAAACCGTGTCGTTCGGGTGGCTGTCGAACGACTTCGGCACCGACGGCGTGCTCGGCGACCCGACGGCGGCCAACGCGGCGTACGGCGCTGAGCTGTTCGAACACTCCGTGGCGCAGGCCGCGGCCGCGTTCGCCGAGATCACGCGGTTCGATCCCACCGGTGCGTCTTCGACGTCGTCATGAGCGGCCTTCCGCCCGCCGTGATTCCGGCGGATGCGTTCGCCGTGCTGACCGAGTGGCTGCCGGCGAACGACGACCACGCCCGCCCGTTGATCGCGCTGGCCACCGTCGATCCCGATGGGCGACCTGATTCGCGCGGCATGCTGCTCAGCGAGTTCGATGAGAGCGGCTTCTTCGTACATACGGATTCGCGCTCCCGCAAGGTCGCGGATATCGCGGCTCATCCAGAGGTGGCGTTCTCCATCGCGTGGCCAGCCGAGCTTCGCCAATTGACGGTGCAGGGCGTTGCCAGGCGCGCATCGGGCGCAGAAGAGAGCGTCGCGTTCGGCCGGCGTTCCCGATACCTGCAGCTGCTCGCGTGGCTCAACTCCCCCGAGTTCGCGCTGCACCCGGCCGCGGAACGAGAGGAGGCGTGGGCCGAGTTCGATGCCGCGCACCCCGACGGCACTCTGACCCCGCCCGACACCTGGCTCGGCCTTGTGATCGAGCCGACCCGTCTCGCCTTCTGGCACGGAACCCCGCTCACCGCGAGCCTCCGCACCGAATACCGCCGTGCAGCCGACGGCACCTGGAGCACCGCGACCCTCCCCGGCTGACCTGGTGCCTGGCTCACGCGTTTGTGCCCGAACACCGCCATTCCGACGAGTGTCCGGCCGACAAATGAAGGTATTCGGGCACACTCACCTCCGCGTCAGGATCGGCAGTCCGCCCGCGAGCAGGAACGGCTTGAGCTTGCGAGGGTTCATCCCGATGTCCCAGTCCCAGCGCGAGAAGCCCGGGCCCAGGGCGCGCACCCGATCCTCACGAACCTTCTCGTCGAAAAGAATCTGCTTCAGCGATTTTCCGCGCGCCATCTCGTCGTCGAAGTACTTGGCGCGTCCGTCGGCCTCGCCCACACGATTGAACGCGCCCCAGAAGAAGTCGCTGTAGCCGATGAGTCCTCGGTAGTCGCGCCACTCTACCTGCAGTTCTGGAGGTGGGAACCCCAGCAGGTGCATGTTGACACGGCTGCCCGACTCGAGGGGGCTTTCCGCCAGATGACTAGCGAAATCGAGTACGCGGCGAGACCGGACATGGCCGCGGAACGGCACTCGGTTCTGCCAGACCTCGCCCAGCTCGGACTTCTCGATGCGCGCCTCGCGCTTGTGACACAGTGCGAAGTCCGCGGCGGTGACGGCCGACATGAATGTCGCATCAACGGCGAGGTCGAGCACTGTTCGGGCTACTGAAGTCACGATCATCCCGTCGATGAGCACGACGTCATCCGCATCCACCCCGATCGCATGACGCACGATCTCGCCGCGCGAGCGAACCGACGACGTGCAATCGATGATGACGTGAAGTCGCGCGGGCCACGCGCCGATCAGTGGCATGCCGTGGATGGCCGCCGCGGTCCAGTGAGAGAAAACGGGTGCCGACTTCCATCGTTCGGATGCTGCCCGTGCACGCTGAACTGTGCGCTGAATCTCGTTCAAGGCGTCCCAGTGCTGGCGTGACATGTAGCTTCCGGGCGCGATGCGCGCGAGTTCGCTGCGACGCACTGCCCTCGTCAGCGCGTTGGGGTTGTTCCCTGTTCGCGCCAGGTCGCGGGCGAACACGAGCGGTGAACCCGGTGGGGCTGAAGAATCCATGCGCCCAGCCAAGTCGACGCGAGGAAGGTCAGCACCGCATTCGACGCATCTGTGCGCCGACCGACCTCACACGACCCTGGGGAGGACTGGCTGATGCTCGATGCGCCTCAGCTTGTGTGCCCGAACACCGCCATTCGGGCAGCCTCCGTGCCAACTAAAGGAGGTATTCGGGCACAAACGCAGGCTCACACCGGCCCGCGACCCCGGTCAGAGGGCCAGGCGCTGCGCCGTCTCCGCCAGAACGATCGCAAACTCCGCCTCACGGCCGAGTCCGGCGCCGCCCGAGAGGTTCACGCCGGCAACGCCCTCGATCTCCAGCAGCTCGAGGCTCAGCTCGACGGCAGCCCGGATGCCCTCCTCCCTCGGATCCGCGGCGGAGAGGATGCGCTCGAGGTAGCCCTCCGGCAGCACCAGCGTGGTGAACGACTGCAGCAGCCGCGCGCTCGCCCGATCCGTCACCATCGGCACGCATGGGATGAAGCGGGCCGTGACGCCGAGGTCGTGCGACTCGCGCACGAACCGGCCCACGGCATCCAGGCCCCCGCAGTGGTTCACGAAGCACACGTCGGCGCCCGCACGCGTCTTCTCGAGCAGCCGCGCGGCGCGCAGGTCGACGGGCGGACTCGTGGGCGACTCCCCCACCGAGACGAGGTGGCCGGCGGCCCGGGCGAGGGCGGCGACCCGCGGTGAGTCGAGGTCGAAGACGGGAGCTGCGTCGGGGCGGGCGCCGAGCAGGGTGTGGTCTCCGGTCACGCAGTGCACCCCGGCGACGCCGACGTGGGCGAGACCTGCGAGTTCGCCCTCGATGGCGACGCGATTGCGGTCGCGGCAGTTGATTCCTGTCCAGACCTGCAGGCCGGCCGCGCGGATCAGCGATGCCCGGTAGCTCGGTGAGAACTGCACCCGCGCCTTGCCGAAGTCCCCGGCGAGCGTCGCGTCGACGGGGCCGGCGAGCAGCGCCGCGCACTCGGCCAGCGACTCCGCATCCGTGGCCCGCGCGGGAAAGTCGACGACGACGATGGGGCGCGTGTTCATCAACGCGATCATGTCTGCGGCCCCGGATGTGCGCGGCACGACCTCGGGGCCGGGCGGCTCGGCGCCGTTCCAGGTCACGAGGGGGTCGCCGAGAAAGACGCAGCGGAAGTCGCCGGCCTCGCAGCTGCCGTCGAAGTCGACGCCGCCGCACGGACCGTACTCCATGTTCTTGGGGCAGCCGGCGTGTGCGGCGCCAGGAGTGAGAAGCGATTCCACGAGGGTCCCTTCGACGCGCGGCACACCGACGATGCTTCAACTGCAGGGGCACGAACGTTTCATCGTAGCTGCGCCGTGTAACGCGGGTGTTTCAGAACCGCCCTCGGCGATGGATGAGCCGTCAGTAGGCTGGATTCGTCGATGCGACCACCGACGAACGAGGAGACCACGACACCATGGCAGAACGCTACGACCTGGTCGTGAGGGCACAGAAGGTGCTGATCGACGGCGAGTTCCGCCCGGCATCCGTTGCCACGGCCGGCGGTGTGATCGTCGCGATCGCCGAGCTGGATGCCCCGTTCGACGCCGCAGAGATCGTCACGCTTCCCGACGACCAGGTTCTCATTCCCGGCGTCGTCGACACTCATGTTCATGTCAATGAACCCGGACGCACCGACTGGGAGGGATTCGCGAGCGCGACCCGCGCGGCCGCGGCCGGGGGCGTGACGACCATCATCGACATGCCGCTGAACAGCATCCCGCCCACCACCACGGTCGAGGCGCTCGAGCTCAAACGTGAGGCGGCCGGCCCGCAGGCCAGCGTCGACGTCGGATTCTGGGGCGGCGCCATCCCCTCGAGCCTCGGATCGCTGAAGGCGGTGCACGACGCCGGCGCGTTCGGGTTCAAGGCCTTTCTCTCGCCCTCGGGCGTCGACGAGTTTCCTCACCTCGAGACCGAGCAGCTCTTCGCCGCGGCCGAAGAGATCTCGCGGTTCGGCGGCCTGCTCATCGTGCACGCCGAAGACCCCGCCGTGCTCGACAGGAGCGAGAGCGACGGCGGCGCTGACTACCTCGACTTCGTGGCGAGCCGCCCCGACCTCGCCGAAGAAGACGCCATCGCCCACGTCATCGAGGCCGTACGCTCCACCGGCGTTCGCGCACA
>NZ_CAXVWM010000084.1:0-10845 GCF_964263775.1 Agreia sp.
GGCTACATGTATGGCAGATGAGGGATATTCGGTCGACAGTCCCTTGTCTGACACGGTGAGCCATCGAGACATCGACGACTCGGGCGCTGCATCTTCTGAGGAAGTCGCAGAAGCTCTTGCCGACATCACCTGCAAGACGAAAACGAAATTTATCGATCGCGTGTCCGCCATCCATGCCGAAATCGCTCAAGCACTGATCACGACTCACGAGACGGAACTCCGAGCGTCACTAGAGTTCAACGAGAATTCGAGGAAGACGGCCCTGGCGATCACAGGCTAGCCGCCACCTGAGAGCGACCGCCCGGTCAACGCAGCTGCGCCGCCCCGAAGCCGACGCTGAACTGCACGCACCAGAGAGAAACACTGCGATAGGCGCTGAGGTCGACATCCGTAGGGATCTCGTACACCTGGTTGCCCTGATTGCCCGTGATGACACCGAGGTCGACGTAGGGGGCACCGCCTGCCAGAAACCAGCCGTCGTAGCCCTCAACGGCATCCGCGGCACTCAGCCAGACATGCACGTCGGGTCCGTTGCTGGTGTCGAGGTTCTCGATCGCGAGCACGCGCGTGCCGTCGGGGTTTTCGATGATCGTGGCCGTGCCCGTTGTCGAATGCTCCTGACTGACGAACGAGCCCGACGAGAGTGCCACCGGCACCGGGTCGGGCGTCGGTTCGGGCGTCGGTGTCGCGGACGCGCCGGGGTCTGAAGTTGCGACGGGCTCCTGGGTCACGGCGGGCTGGGACCTGTGGGTGGTCGGCAGCGCATCGTCGACCCGCACGTCGGTGAACAACAGCCAGGGCTGCAACACGATCAACCCGACAATGAGCGCAGCAGCGGCCACCATGCCACCGGTCACGAGAACTGCCCGCTTCATGGGGGCAGTGTAACGGTGCACGCTGACGTGCAGAGACCCGGATCCCTCGCCGCCGCCCAATAAGATGTCTGCGATGACTAGCCACGCCCCCTCCACACCCTGGTCCACGATCCTGTTCGATCTCGACGGAACCATCACCGACTCAGCCCCGGGCATTCTGAACCGGCTGGCTCGCACGCTTGAGATCCTCGGCCATCCGGTTCCGCCGCCATCCGAGCTGGTGAAGTTCGTGGGCCCGCCCATTCTCGACGGCTTTCGCGCGGTCAGCGATATGGATGCCGAGGGCGCGCAGAAGGCGCTCGTCGTGTACCGCGGGCTCGCGGCATCCGATGGGCCCGAGGGCGACAGTGTCGTGTACCCCGGAATCATCGGGGTGCTGCGTGCCGTGCACGCCGCGGGCATCCCCCTCGCCATCACGACGTCGAAGTCGGAGGTGCAGGCGGTGCGCATTCTGCAGCACCTCGGCATCGCCGACCTCTTCGCCACCATCACCGGATCGAGTGAAGACGAGACGCGCAGCGCGAAGGCCGATGTGGTCGCCGAGGCGCTCGTTCGCCTGCACGCCGCGAACGTCGACCTGTCGAACACGGTTCTCGTGGGCGACCGCCTGCACGACATCGAGGGAGCGGCCGAGCACGGCATTCCCACCATCATGGTCGAGTGGGGCTACGGCTCCCCCGCCGAGGCGGTCGGCGCCATTGGCGTGGTGCACTCGATGGAGCAGTTGCGCGCGCTGCTGGTCTAGCGGAGGCCGGCGGAGGCCACCCGCGCGCGCACCGCCGTCGCCGCGCAGGCGACGACCACCAGGGCACCCAGCCACACCAGCAGGTCGAGGCGTTCACCCACGATGAGCGCCGACCACACGATCGTGAGCACCGGCTGCACGAGCTGGATCTGGCTCACCTGGGCGATCGGCCCGATGGCGAGACCCCGGTACCAGGCGAAGAATCCCAGAAACATGCTCACCAGCGCGAGGTAGCCGAACGCCAGCCAGTGCGGCGCATCTGCCTGCGGCCAGCCGTGGTTCGCCACCGACACCGTCGTCAGGGGGACCATGACCGGCAGCGCCACGACGAGCGCCCAGCAGATCGTCTGCCACGAGCCGAGTTCGCGCGACAGCAGCGCGCCCTCGGCGTAGCCGATCGCGGCGAGAACGACCGCGCCGAGCAGCAGCAGATCGCTCGGGTGCAGTCCGTCGAGGCCTCCGCCCGCCACCGCAATGAACGCGATCACGGCGAGCACGCCGGCGCCCGACGCGATCCAGAAGGCTAT
Organism: Agreia sp.; assembly: GCF_964263775.1. Classification (NCBI taxonomy): domain Bacteria; kingdom Bacillati; phylum Actinomycetota; class Actinomycetes; order Micrococcales; family Microbacteriaceae; genus Agreia; species Agreia sp. The sequence continues at coordinate 2,148 of NZ_CAXVWM010000084.1, forward strand.
GGATGGCCGCTCTGTCGCGCGGATCACCGCCGCAATGGCCGTCGCGGCCGGCAGCAGGCCGATGACCACGGCGCCGTGGGCGGCGGGCACTGTCTGCAGGGCGAAGCTCGTGAGCAGGGGGAAGCCGGCGACGACGCCGGCCGCCACGACGGCGAGGCGCATCCATTGGGCGCCGCGCGGGAGGCGCTGGCGAGTCAGTGCGAGCACCGCGATAGCCAGGACGGCCGCGACCGCCGCGCGGCCCGCTCCGATGAAGAGCGGATCGAGCTGTTCGACGGCGATGCGGGTGAACGGCAGCGTGAAAGAGAACGCGAGCACGCCGAGAAATCCGAAGACGAGGCCGGCCCGAGAGAGTAGCGCTGGTGAAGTCGACGCGATAGCGCTACTCTTACTATTCATGAGCCACGATAGCACTTCACTGATCGAGCGCAACCTCCGTCGGCTCATCGACTCGCGCCCCGCGGGCACCCGACTGCCCTCGACCCGCTCACTCGTCGCCGAACACACCGCCAGCCCCGTCACAGTGCAGCGCGCCGTGCAGCGGCTCGTGGCCGAGGGACTCATCGAGACACGGCCCGGCGCGGGCAGCTTCGTAGCCCGGCCCCGAGCGGTGAAGCAGGCCGATTTCGCGTGGCAGACCACCGCGCTGGGCGAGTCGCGCGTCGACACGTCTGCCGTCGGCACGGCCATGGCGGCGGTCGGTCCATCGGTCATCGCTATGCACTCGGGCTATCCGACAGAGGAGCTGCTGCCCGGCCGTCTCGTTCGCGCGGCCCTCGTGCGCGCCTCGCGCGGCGCATCCGCCCTTGCCCGCGGGCCCGTCGACGGCCTGCCCGAACTGCGCTCGTGGTTCGCCGGCGAGATCGCGCCGGTCGGAGCATCCGCCCCCGCGCCCGTCTCGAGCGACGACGTGATGATCACTCCCGGCGGCCAGAGCGCGCTCGCGTCGATCTTTCGAGCGCTCGCCGTGCACGGCGACGCGATCGTCGTCGAATCTCCCACCTATTGGGGGGCGATTGCGGCGGCCCGGCAGGCGGGGCTGCGAATCATTCCGGTGGCGCGGGGCTCGCACGGCCCGTCGGCATCCGACCTCGACGAGGCGTTCGCCTCGAGCGGTGCTCGGCTGTTCTATGCGCAGCCTCACTTCGCGAATCCCACGGGCGCGCAGTGGAACGCCGACGAGCGCCGCGACATTCTGGCCGTCGTGCGGGCGCGCGGCGCCTATCTCGTCGAAGACGACTGGGCGCACGATTTCGCGATCGAGGGCGAGGTTCTTCCGCTGCTGGCTGAAGATGCCGACGGGCACGTCATCTACATCCGCTCGCTCACCAAGAGCCTCAGCCCTTCGCTGCGCGTCGGCGCCGTCATCGCCCGGGGGCCCGCACTGGCGCGCATCCAGGCCGATCGCACGGTCGACGACCTGTATGTGAGCGGCGTGCTGCAGGCCGCGGCCGTCGATGTGGTTCGTGACCCCGGATGGCGCAGTCACCTCACACGATTGCGGGCGCAGCTGCGCGGTCGCCGCGACGAGCTGGCGCGGCAGGTCGAGACGCGGCTCGGCCCCGATGCGCTGACCTTCCTTCCGCGAGGCGGCCTCAACCTCTGGGTGCGCCTGGCCGACAACGTGGATGTCGCGGGGCTCGTCGAGCGCAGCAAGAACGCGGGTGTGATGGTCGCGCCGGGCTCGGACTGGTTTCCGGCGGAGCCGACGGGGGCGTTCATCCGGCTCAACTATTCGGGCGCGAGGCCCGAGCAGTTCGCCGAGGCGATGGCGACGGTCGCGGCGCAGCTCTGAGCTGACCGAAGCGGCCCGGCACGCACGGATGCCCGGGCCGCGTGTGCGGTCCGGGCATCCGGTCTGTCAGTTCAGCGGCGCACTACGCGTCGCTGGGCTTGCCGTTCTTAAAGCGAGCCTCGCGGGCGGCCTCGTGGGCAGCCCGACCTTCGGCCTGCACCTCGCGCAGCACGGCGACGCGCTCCCGGTACTCGGTCGCGTCGATCTCGCCGCGGGCGAAGCGCTCGGCGAGTACGACCTCGCCGAGGTGTCCGCCCAGCCCACGGCCGCCCCGAAAGCCGCGAGGGCCGAAGTGGCCGCCCCGTCCGGGAAAGCCGGAACCGAAGCCCGGGCCGCCGAAGGGAAAGCCGGGACCGAAGCCGGGGCGCTGTCCGCGGCCGAAGCCGCGTCGATCGGTGTTGTCTGTATTCTCTGTGTCGGGCTCGTGGCCCTCATCGAAGTGGGGAGTCATGTGGTGTTCCGTTCTGGGGTCGGTGCCCCGGAAGGGCGTTCGTGCCGGGCCGGGGTGGCAGCCGTTGTGGCCGATGTAGTAGATACTCCTCCGAACGCCTCCGAATGGAATCCGCCCGCGGGATACACCTCGCGGCCTCCCGCGGGGGTATCTTCGCGAAACCGGGAGTAGGCCTATTCGCGTCGGCCCAGCAGATACGCCGTCAGCCGGGCACTGAGCTCGGCGTCTACCGCGCGCTCCACACCGTCGAGCGTGTTGATCGGGGCGGCCTGTCGCACGCTCGACACCAGCCACAACGCGTCGGCAGAGGCGAGCTCGGCGACCGGGATGACCGCGTACTCCGTTCGCATGCCGATGGAAGCCGCGAAGTCGAAGACGCTCGCCTGGGTCGTTCCGGCGAGGATGCCCTGGTCGGTACGTGGGGTCGCGAGCGTGTCTCCTCGGCGCAGGATGACGTTCGACGTCGGACCCTCGAGCACGTAGCCGTCGCTCGACGTGAAGATCACGTCGTCGGCCTCGCGGCGCTCGGCCTCGCGCAGGGCCGCTCGGTTCACGGCGTACGACAGGGTCTTGGCGCCCTGCAGCAGCCACGGCGACGTCTGGGCGACGTCGTGCTTCAGGCCGCGATCGAGCGTCACGACCCGGATGCCCTCCGTGCGCGCCCTCGTGGAGTCGGCCGCCTCGGCCGCATAGACCCACCCCGTCGAAATTCCCGTTCCCTCGACCCCCCGGGTCATCACCGTCTTCACAGAGAGCTCGGGCACGTCGTCGTGCGCCTCGATCGCGGCGAGCACAGCGCGTCGATACAGCTCGAGGTCGGGTTCTGGCAGGTCGAGGAGATGGGCCGAGTGTGCCAGGCGGGCGAGGTGCGGTTCGAGCGCCTGCGCGCGTCCGTCGCACACGCTGATGGTCTCGAAGATGCCGTCGCCACGGGTCACTCCGAGATCCATCACCGACAGATGCGGCGCCTCGGGATCGACCTGCACGCATCCGGCATCGGCATCGCCGTCGGCATCTTCAGGGACAGCGACTAGAAACAGCACGGGGCGCGACGAACTCATACGAAGCACGGTACCCGCATCCGACCGGCTCGGCGTAGCTTTGTACCCATGCGCGAAGAACAGGCCCGCATCATCGAGGCCCTCACCGTCTTGCCCACCATCGACGCGGCCGCCGAGGTCGAGCGCCGCACGACGTTCCTCGTCGACTACCTCAGGTCGACGGGCGCGAAGGGGCTCGTGCTCGGCATCAGCGGGGGGCAGGACTCGTCGCTCGCGGGGCGACTCTGCCAGCTCGCCGTCGAGCGGCTGAGGGCCGAGGGCGTCGACGCGACGTTCATCGCGGTGCGTCTGCCCTACGGGGTGCAGGCCGACGAAGACGACGCGCAGCTCGCGCTGACTTTCATCAAGCCCGAGCGCGTCATCACCTTCGACGTCAAGGGCGGCGTCGATGGCATCGCCACCGAGTTCGCCGACGCTGTCGGCATCCCCATCACCGACTTCAGCAAGGGCAACGTCAAGGCTCGTGCCCGCATGATCGCGCAGTACGCGATCGCCGGCGACCTCGGGCTGCTCGTGGTCGGCACCGACCACGCCGCCGAAGCGGTCACCGGGTTCTTCACGAAGTTCGGCGACGGCGGCGCAGACGTGCTTCCGCTGTCGGGCCTCACCAAACGCCAGGGCCGCGCCCTGCTCGAGAATCTGGATGCGCCCGAGCGCCTCTACCTCAAGGCCCCGACGGCGGATCTGCTCGACGACGCCCCCGGCCAGACCGACGAGGCGAATCTCGGGCTGACCTACTCCGACATCGACGACTTTCTCGAAGGCAAAGAGATAGACGCCCACGCGGCGGACACCCTCATCGCCCGGTACGCTGCGACCGCGCATAAGCGCGCCTTGCCGGTTGGCCCTGCCGACGCCTGGTGGAGGTAGGTCGATACCCTGCCGGTAAGGTCGAGCCATGGCATCCAGTTACGACTTCTTCATCTCCGGCGACCACAACGCGGCGAAGACCCTCATCGGCGACGCGCTGACGGGCGAGGGCTTCACCATCACCACCAACACCGATGGAGGCTTCCACGCCGTTCGCGGCAGCACGACCGCCACGGTTCTGTGGGGCGGCCTCGCGGGCAAGAAACTGCACATGGCCTTCGACACCCAGTTCTTCGTCGACGAGCAGGGCCAGCTCGTGGCGAGGCTCATCCGCGACCTGGGCGTGAGCGCCCTCAAGGGCGGGGCGATCGGCGCGACGAAGACCGCAAATGCCTTCGAAGCGACGTCGCACGCCGTGGGCACGGCGCTGACGAACGCCGGCGTCCTCACCTCGAGCGTCGCCAACTGAAGCGCTGAGCGACAGGCGAAGAGCTAGAGAACGAATCGATAGCCCATGCCTGCTTCGGTCAGCAGGTGCCGCGGCCGAGCCGGTTCTTTTTCGAGTTTCTTGCGCAACTGAGCCAGATAGACCCGCAGATATCCGGAGTCATTCGTATGGTTCGGCCCCCATACTGCGGTCAGCAGGTCCGCTCGCGTGACGAGCCTTCCCGGGCTTCGCACCAGCGTCTCGAGAATGATCCACTCGGTCGGCGTGAGCCTCACGGTCTCATCGGCGCCGACATCCGATCGCCTGGTGACCTGCTTGGCCGAGAGGTCGATCGTGACATCGCCGAAGGTAACGAGAGCCTCGTCGCCGGCCGTGGGCACGCGCCGCGTCAGGGCACGGATGCGAGCCAGCAACTCGTCGATCGCGAACGGTTTGGTGACGTAGTCGTCTGCACCCGCGTCGAGGGCGAGCACCTTCTCTGCTCCGTCGGTTCGCCCTGACACGACGAGGATCGGCACCTGAGACCAGCCCCGAAGTCCTTCTACGACTTCGATTCCGGTGAGCTTGGGCATTCCGAGATCGAGCATGACCAGATCTGGATGCTGGTCGATCGCCGCGTTGAGGGCCTCGGCTCCGTCGCGGGCCGTCACTACGTCATATCCGCGAGCGCGGAGCGTCACGGAGAGTGCGCGCAGGATCTGCGGGTCGTCATCGGCGATCAAGATCTTCATGACGCCGCCTTCTCTGCCGGCTCGATCATCGGCTCGACCGCCGGCAGCGAGACCACCATCGTGAGCCCGCCGCCGGGGGTGTCCTCGGCCTCGATCGTTCCGCCCATGCCTTCGACGAAGCCCTTCGACAGGGCCAGTCCCAACCCGAGGCCCGTCGAGTTGTCGGTGTCGCCGAGACGTTGAAACGGCACGAAGATCTCATCTCGGCGCTCGCTCGGTACACCCGGACCGCTGTCGACGACACGCAGCTCGACCCGGCCACGGAAGACGCTCGCCGACAGTCGCACTTTCGCGCCGTGCGGCGAGAACCGCACGGCGTTCGAGAGCAGGTTCACCAGAACGCGCTGCAGCAGAACCTCGTCGGCGAGCACGGGCGGCAATTCGCCGTCGTCCATGGCGAGTTCTACTCGGTCCGGGCCGAGCTCCAGCTCATCGAGGGCGGGAACGATGATGTCGTCGACACTGACCGGGTGAATCGAGACCGCCAGCACGCCCGCCTCGACCCGGCTGACATCGAGAAGGTCCGTTACGAGATCGGCGAGGGCGTCGAGGCTCTCCTGGGCCGTATCGAGAAGCTCCGAGCGATCGTCGGAGCTGAGCTGCACCTCGGTCGACCGCAACCCGCTCACCGCGGCAGTCGCTGCTGTGAGGGGGCGACGCAGGTCGTGTCCGACGGCAGCGAGCAGCGCACTGCGCATGCGATCGGCCACAGCGAGCGGGCCGACCTCGCTCGCGGTCGCGGCGAGGTCTCTGTGCTCGAGCGCCTGCTCCATTTGGGCCGCGATGACTCCCAGCAGACGACGTTCGGATGCCGCCAGGTCGGACCCGCAGAGCTCAAGCGTTGCGTGGTCGCCGACAGGGATGGTCGACGCAGCAACAGACGCAGCATCGGGCGACAGGTCGTTCCGATTTGCGCCACGGGCCATGGATGCTGTCCGCAGCGTCGAGACGGCCAGAACACTGCCGTCGCCGGCCCGGAGTCGAACCTCATTCAGCATGAATGCCTCCCGGGTGCGCGCGACAAGAGCCTGCAGCGCATCCTGCCCGCGCAGCACACTTCCGGCGATCGTCGCGAGCAGTTCCGACTCCGCTGCCGCTCGTCGGGCCTGTCGCGACCGCCGCGCGGCCGTGTCGACCACCACGCTCACAAGCACTGCGTTCACGACGTACAGCCCGAGCGCGAGCAGGTGCAGCGGTTCGCCCACCGAGACCGTGTAGAGAGGATCCACGAAGAAGAAGTCGAGCGTGAGGCCCGAGAGCAGCGCGGCGAACAGCGCAGGCCAGATTCCGCCGACGAGTGCAACGAGAACGACCAACAGCTGGAAGGTCAGCACATCCGACGTGATCGACTCATCCGACCTCATGGCGACAAGGAGCCACGTCACCAGTGGTCCGCCCCCGAGTGCGAGCACGAATCCGAGCACACGGCGACGCGCGGTCAGCGATCCACTGAAGCGCGGAAGAGAAAGCCTTCCTCCCGCCGCCGCGTGTGTCACGATGTGCACATCGATGTCACCCGATGCACGGATCACGGTCGCGCCGATACCCGGCCCCGACAACGCGGCGCTGAGGCGGGTGCGCCGGCTCACGCCGATCACGAGCTGCGTCGCGTTCACCCCCCGGGCGTAGTCGACCAGGGCGGCGGGGATGTCGTCGCCGACTACTTGGTGAAACGTTCCGCCGAGCGACTCCACGAGGGAGCGCTGAGCCGCAAGGGCTCCGGGATGCGCGGCCCGCAGGCCATCTTGGCTCGTCACGTGCACGGCCACGAGCGTGCCGCCGGCCGACCGGGCAGCGATTCGTGCTCCGCGCTTCAGCAGGGTCTCGCCCTCCGGCCCACCGGTCAGGGCTACCACGACGCGCTCCCTGGCCTCCCATTTGCTGGCGATGCCATGGTCGGCCCGGTACGACTTGAGGGCCGAATCGACCTCATCGGCCAACCAGAGCAGAGCGAGTTCGCGAAGAGCCGTGAGGTTGCCGAGTCGGAAGTAGTTCGAGAGCGCCGCATCGATGCGCTCCGCCGGATAGACCCGGCCATCGGCGAGCCGGTCGCGCAAAGCCTGGGGAGCGAGGTCGACCACTTCGAGCTGGTCGGCCGCGCGCACGACACGATCGGGCACGGTCTCCTGCTGCCGGGCTCCGGTGATCTGCTCCACGACATCGCCGAGCGACTCGAGGTGCTGGATGTTCACGGTCGTCATCACATCGATGCCGGCATCCAGGAGCGCTTCGACATCGTTCCAACGCTTCGGGTTCTGGGATCCCGGCGCGTTGCTGTGGGCCAGCTCGTCGACGAGGGCGACATCTGGATGCCGCTCGAGCACGGCCCCCAGATCCATCTCGCTGAGCGTCACCCCGCGGTGCGTCACCGAACTCCGGGGCACGACCTCGAGGCCCTCGAGCATCCGGGCCGTCGCCGTGCGCCCGTGGGTCTCGACAACCGCGATTACCACGTCGCGCCCCTCGGCCGCTAGACGCGACCCCTCTTCGAGCATCGTGTAGGTCTTGCCCACACCGGGCGCGGCGCCGAGCAGTACGCGCAGCCGACCGCGTGCCATGATCAGTCGGCCAACGCCGCGAGCGCGAGGTTGAGTTCGAGAACGTTCACGGTCGGATCCCCGAGGATTCCGAGGATGCGACCCTGAATGTGGGTTTCGACGAGGTCTCTAACTTCTGCTTCGGGCAGGTCTCGCGCCTCGGCGACCCGAGGCACCTGGAGGCGTGCGTAGTCAGGACTGATGTGCGGGTCGAGTCCGGAGGCCGACGCCGTCACCGCGTCAGCGGGAACCTCGGACTCTGGCACGCTTTCGAGTTTAGCGACCGCAGCGCGACGATCGCCGATGGCATCAATCAAGTCCTCGTTCTCCGGTCCGTAGTTGCTGCCACTCGAGGCGGCCGCGTCGTACCCGTCGCCGGCGGCAGACGGACGCGACTGGAACCACTCGGGCAGTGCCGCACCGTCGGCATCGGTGAACGATTGGCCGATGAGGTCCGAGCCGACGACCTGGCCATCGGCATCCTGCGCCAGCTGGCCATTCGCCTGCGCCGGCATCGCCAGCTGGCCGATGCCCGTGATGACCGCCGCGTACCCGACGCCGAGCACGATGGTGAAGACCACCATGGCGCGAAGCGCCACCCAGTACGGCCGGCCGTTGCGTGAACGTGAACTCATTCTCATGCTTCTTTCTTAATTGAGAAGATCTAGAATCCGGGGATCAAGCTGACCACGAGGTCGATCAGCTTGATACCGATGAACGGCGCGACGACGCCGCCGACGCCGTAGACCAGCAGGTTGCGGCCCAGAATGCGCGAGGCGGATAGCGCGCGGTACTTCACCCCGCGCAGGGCGAGCGGCACGAGCACCACGATGATGATCGCGTTGAAGATGATCGCCGACAGGAT
>NZ_CAXVWM010000085.1:0-15607 GCF_964263775.1 Agreia sp.
TATGGGGCGTAAGATCGGCGACGTTCAGCGATCGGGCATCCAGGTCGGGGCCCACAAGGCATCCATCCCCGTTCGCGAAAGGAATCACACGCTCATGGCTTTGGAGAACGACACTCGCGCTCCCGATTTCGACCTCGCCAACCAATACGGCGAACGAATCCGGTTGAGCCAGTTCCGCGGAAAGAAGGCCGTGGCGCTCGTCTTCTTTCCCTTGGCATTCTCGGGAACGTGCACGAGCGAACTGTGCGCACTCGAAGAGAACCTGAACCTCTTCAAAGACAACGATGTCGAACTCCTCGGCATCTCCGTCGACTCCAAATCGGCGCTGCGTTCCTGGGCCGAGGCGCAGGGCTACGACTTCACGCTGCTTGCCGACTTCTGGCCACATGGCGCCGTCGCCAAGGAATACGGCGTGTTTCTCGAGAGCAAGGGCTTCGCAAACCGCGCGACGTTCGTGATCGACATCGACGGCATCATTCGCGAGAGCTTCATCACGGCCCCCGGAGAGGCACGGTCGATCGAGGCCTACAGGGCCGCTCTCGACGAGATGCGGTCCGTCTCGGTCTAGGCGCGCATGCCCGAATGGACGCAGCACGTCATCTGGTGGCAGGTATACCCCCTGGGGATGCTCGGCGCAGATACGACGCAGAACCCGCACACCGCCGTCTCCCACCGCCTCCGCGAGTTGATTCCGTGGCTCGACGACGTGCGCGACCTCGGCGTGAACGGCTTGGCGCTCGGCCCGGTCTTCGACTCCGAGACGCACGGCTACGACACGATCGAGCACCGTCGCATCGATCCCCGGCTCGGAGACGACGACGACTTCGCGGCGCTCGTCTCCGCCTGTCGAGAACGCGGTGTGCGCGTGCTGCTCGACGGCGTCTTCAACCACGTCGCGCGCAGCAATCCGCTGTGGCTCGCCGCGCAATCGGCAGGGCCCGGTTCGCCCGAGGCCGCGTGGTTCCGCCTCGATCCACAGCAGCCGCATGACGGCGTGCTGAAGCCGGCCGTCTTCGAGGGGCACGATCATCTCGTCGAACTCGACCTGTCGCATCCGCCCGTAGCCGACTACGTCGCCGACGTCATGATCTCGTGGCTCGATCGGGGCGCCGACGGCTGGCGCCTCGACGCCGCGTACGCCGTGGCGCCGGATGCCTGGCGCCCGATCCTCGATCGGGTGCGGTCGGCGCACCCCGACGTCTGGATCGTCGGCGAGGTCATTCACGGCGACTATGCCGACATCGTTCGGCGTTCCGGCATGGACTCGGTCACGCAATACGAACTGTGGAAGTCGATCGGCAATTCGCTGAAGGAGCGCAATCTCTTCGAGCTCTCGTGGACGCTCGGTCGCCACGAAAAGTTGCTCGGCGCGTTCGTTCCCCTGACTTTCGTGGGCAACCACGACGTGACGCGTATCGCGTCGATCGTGACGGATGCGCGGCACGCGGGGATCGCGCATGCCCTGCTGTTCTTTCTGCCGGGCATTCCGAGCGTGTACTACGGCGATGAGCGAGGCCTCGAGGGCGTGAAGGAAGACAGGGCGGGAGGCGACGACGCCGTGCGGCCGGAGGCCCGTCGTGACGGGGCGGAGTGGCAGCGCAACGACGCCTTCCGGTTGCACCAAGAACTGATCGGCTTTCGTCGCAGGCACGCATGGCTGGTCGACGCGCGCGTCGAGGTGCACGACCTGGCCAATGAGACGATGCTGCTGGTCGCCACAGCGCGCTCGGGCACGGAGACCGCCCGCCTGGCGATCAACATCTCCGACTCGGATGTGGCGCTGCACGGCATCGCCGTCCCGCCGCACGCCTACGTCCTCAGCGACTGACCACTTTTCCTGAGCCACCCTCGTTCCCTGAGCCTGTCGAAGGGACTCGCCGCCCGGAGACACGGCAACCCCGCCGACCGTGTAATCTGATGTTCGCACGGGCGCCTTCGCGCACGTGATGCAGGGGCCTTTAGCTCAGTTGGTAGAGCGCCACGTTTACACCGTGGATGTCATCGGTTCGAGCCCGGTAGGGCCCACTTTTTGTCGTTGTCGCCGGTCAGTTGCGGCGGAGCGTCAGCACGGCGTCGGGCATGACCACGTTGGATCCATCCGGTCCCGTAACGGTGCGCTCGACCAGGGTGCTCGTCAGCACGGTCCACTCTCCCTCGGCCAGGTCGAGAGAGGCGTACACCTCGTCTGGGGTCGGCAGCGCCGGATCGTCGTGCCGATGCGTCGACCACGGCGGGAAGGCCGCGTGTCCGACGATCAGCAAGATGCCGCGGGGCGCTACTGCCGTCGAGGCTCGACGAAGAATCTCGTCGCGAGGGAGCTCGACGGGGGAGTGCAGGAACTGCGCCGACACGAGGTCGTACGTCTCGTTCGGATGCCACTCGGCCAGGTCTTGCTCAACCCAGTTGATCCGGTCGGTGAGCCCCGCGCTGTCAGCCTTCGCCGCTCCGCGCGCCAGGGCCGTCGGCGAGATCTCGAGTGCCGTCACGCGCCACCCTCTCGCGGCCAACCACAGGGCATCGCCGCCCTCGCCGCTTCCGAGGTCGAGGGCGCGTCCGGGAGCGAGCCCGTCCGCCTCGCGCTCGAGGGCAGCGTTCGCTCGTCCGCTCCACGCCTGATCGCTCTGCCGGTAGCGGGCCTCCCAGAATTCGGCCGGTGTCTGCTGCGTCTCACTCATGCGTCAACCTTGGATGCTGTCAGCCCGTGCCGCAAGTCGTCTTGCCGTAACCGCAACAAACGGCGAAGGCCTCACGGGCCCGTGCACGTGCAGCTGCTTCGATCGGTCGAACGCTCTTGGTCGATTTCCTGTCACTCGGCGTGCAATGCAGGGTCGGCATCAGTCGTGACCCAGTCGAGAAACTGAACGGTGAGGCCCGCTCGCGTGGGCGCGCAGCAGAATGGTCCAGCCTGCACAGCCGTGCCCGTCGGCAACGGTGCAACGCGTACAAGCCTCCACGCTTCATCGTCGACGCGGGCTCGAATCGTCAGCGCCCCGGCCGACCAACTCGCGCGAACCGTCGCAATCCGTCCTGCCCATCCCGGAACAGGCGAGAGCGACCAGTCCGATTCACCCCGAGTGACGACAGCGCCCAGGCTCTCTTCGCCGTCGCTCGATTCAATTCCCGCCTTGATCCATGTCTCTGCGTCTGCTTTCACGAAGACGCCTGCCTGGTCGAACTGCTCAGGAAAATCCACCCGGAAAGATACTTCGATGGCTTGACCCTCGACCATCGGCCGCAAAAGCGCGTGTTCCGTGTCGTGAACGAAGCCATAGGACGTAATCCTCCACGCGTCGCTGCCTTCTACTGCCGTCACGAACATGCCGTCTTCAGAGAATCGAACGTTCTCCGGCTCTGTCGTCCAGCGTCCCTCGGACCAGTCGATTGTCGTCATGCTGTCAGTCTTTCAGTCGGAGCCATGCATCGTGGCCTCGCGGTTCAGCGGCCACTCGGTTCCTGCCCATCCTCCTGCTCGCCCTGGCAGCGGCCGGAAGCCTGCCCCGGCTTCTCTCCGTCGCCCGGGTCGGCCGGCCGCATCCTGTATTCCAGTCGACCATCGTGCTCGAACTGGTCGTCGTTCCTCTTGTCATCGCCTGGCATCGCCGCGTCTATCACCCCGTGCGATAACGGTCCCGCCGCCTGCGCGGCGATAGGCTGAGCGCGTGACGCATACGCTTCGAGACCTCAACGCCACGGTCGAGCAGCTCTGGCCGACGCGGTTCGCCGAGGATTGGGATCGGCCGGGACTCACCTCAGGCGATCTCGACGACCAGGTCACACGCATCCACTTGGCCGTCGATGCGGTCGCGCAGACGGTCGGCGAAGCGCTCAACATCGGCGCCGACGCGCTGATCGTGCATCACCCGCTGCTGTTGCGAGGCGTCACCTCGATCTCGACTGAGCACTACAAGGGCTCGCTGCTGACCCGGCTGGTGCGCGGCGGCTGTGCGTTGATCGCGGCGCATACGAACGCCGACATCGTGCCGGGGGGCACGTCCGACGTCATCGCACGTCGGCTCGGTCTGCAGGATGTGACGCCCCTCGTCGCCGGGGAACGCCCAGGCACGGGCCTGGGCCGGGTGGGCAGGCTGCCCGTGCCTACGACCCTGGGCAGGCTCACGCTCTCCCTCGCCGAATTCCTGCCCGCGACGGCCACGGGCATCCGGGTGTCGGGAGGCTACGACACGCCCGTCACCCGCGTCGCGCTCTGCGGGGGAGCGGGCGACTCTCTGCTCGGCCACGAGTCCGTTCTCAGGGCGGATGTCTACATCACGAGCGACCTCAGGCATCATCCCGCGTCTGAATCGAGGGAGCAGGCGCTGGTCTCCTCGGGCCCGGCACTCATCGATGTGTCGCACTGGGCGAGCGAGTGGCTCTGGCTCGACGAGGCGGCCGGCGAGCTACGGAGCGCGCTGCCCGGCGTCGACGTCACCGTGAGTGAACTCCGCACAGACCCCTGGGATTTCGTCGTCACCCAGTAACGCCCGAAGTACGTCACTCCGGTCCGTCTCGCGGGCCGACGCACAGAACAGCAGGAAGGCACCATGAAGGCACCGGTTTCAGAACAGCGAGCACTCCTCGACCTGCAGGCCTCCGATACCCGACTCGACCAGCTCGCGCACAGCGTGAAGACGCTGCCGCAGTCGCTTGCGTTGGCCGAGCTGGCGAAAGACGTCGCCCGTTCCCGGGCGCTTTCCGCATCGATCCGAGGCGAACTCGAAGACACCAAGACCGAGATCAGCCGCGTCGAGTCAGACGTCGAGGTCGTCGCGGCACGAATCGCGCGCGATCGCGAAAGGCTCACGATCAGCTCGTCGCCGAAAGACATCCAGGGCCTCGAGCACGAGCTGGCCTCGTTGCTCAAGCGCCGATCCGACCTCGAAGACATCGAGCTGACAGTGATGGAGCGGCAGGAGGAGATCGACGCGCGATTCAGCGCCGCCTCCGCTCGCCTCGACGAGCTGCTCGTGTCAGAGAAAGAGCTCGTCGCCGATCGTGACGACAAGCTCGAGCAGATCAACGCCGAGATCGCATTCGTGACCGAGCGTCGTGCCCGCATCGCCTCATCGATCGGCGCCGAGCTCGTCGCCCTGTACGACAAGCAGCGCTCACGCTACGGAATCGGCGCAGCCCTGCTCACTCGGGGCGTGTCGGGCGGAAGCCATGTCAAGCTCCACGAATCCGACCTCGCGGTCATCCGAGCCGCAGCTTCAGACGACGTCGTGCTCGATCCGGACAGCAGCTGCATCCTGGTGCGCACGGAGGAGTCGGGCCTGTGATCGGCCGCACCGTTCTGCCGTAGACTTCGACTCGAATGGGTCGGTGAGACGGTCGCGTCGGCAGCGCATCTTCGGATGCGCCGCCGCCGAGGAACGTCCGGGCTCCACAGAGCAGGGCGGTGGGTAACACCCACCCGGGGCAACCCGCGAGACAGTGCCACAGAGAACAGACCGCCGCCGGCGTCAGCCGGAGGTAAGGGTGAAACGGTGGTGTAAGAGACCACCAGAGACCAGGGTGACCTGGTCTGCTCGGTAAACCTCGCCCGGAGCAAGGTCAGACAGGGAACGTTCGAGACGGCTCGTCGAGTTCCCGGGTAGACCGCTGGAGGGCTGCGGCAACGTAGTCCCGAGATAGATGGCCGTCACGCATCCGCGTCTCGTGGATGCGGACAGAACCCGGCGTACGGCCGGCCCATTCACTCCTCGCCGAACGACCGGCGCAGAACTAGAGCGATGCAGCCGGGTGGCTCTCAGGCGAGGTCTCTGCGCCCGCGACCACGCGGGGCTGGGACGCGAGTGCCGCAGAGCCGAGAATTCCCGCGTTGTTGCGCAGCACGGCGGGCACGATCTCGGTCGTGAGGTCGAGCAGGGGAAGGAACTCCTGGTAGCTCTTGGAGACGCCGCCGCCCACGATGAAGAGGTCGGGCGAGAGGAGTTTCTCGAGCTCGGTGTAGTACGTCTGGAGGCGCTCGGCCCATTTCGACCAGGACAGGTCTTCTCGTTCTTTCGCGGAATACGACGCCTTCAACTCGTAGTCGCCGCCGTCGATCTGCAGGTGGCCGAGTTCGGCATTCGGAACGAGCGTGCCGTTGTAGATGATGGCCGTGCCGATGCCCGTGCCGAGCGTGGTCATCATGATGAGCCCCGAACGGTCCTTGGCGGCCCCGAATCGCACCTCGGCGTAACCGGCCGCATCCGCGTCGTTGACGAAGAAGATGTCTCGACCCAGCGCATCCTCGAACAGGCTCTCCGCCTCGAGGCCGATCCACTTCTTCGAGACGTTGGCGGCCGACATCGTGCGTCCGTTGCGCACGACGGCCGGAAAACAGACGCCGATCGGGGCGTCCTGCGGTGCATCGCCGAGCTTGGCGAGGATCTTCGTCACCGTGCCCACGATGTCCTTCGGCTTGCCCCCGTCGGGTGTCGAGAGTTTGACCCTGTCGCTGAGCAGCTCTCCCGACGCGAGGTCGACGACGGCCCCCTTGATGCCCGTGCCCCCGATGTCGATGCCGATGGCCACGTTGGATGCGGTGGGGGTGCTCATGGTCAATCTCCTCGAACTATCACCATCGACGCGTCGGGCGCGCCTGTGCGTGTGCTACCGAGCCTAGGGCAGACGAGGCACCTGCGGCGTTCCCACCACGGGGCTTAGGATCGCAAGTAGCCGAAGCGAGGACCGTCGGAGGTCTGCGCGAGATCCCGGGAGTTGACATGTCGGAAGACGCCTCGAAACAGTACTGGTACAACATGAAGACCGGCAAGGTCGAACACGGGTACGAGTCTTCCGTCGTCGACCGCGTCGGCCCGTTCGCCACCGAGCAGGAGGCGTCTCACGCACTTGAGAAGCTGCGGGCCAACAGTGCGAAGTGGGCCGAAGAAGACGCCGACGATCAGCGCTGAGCACGCGCCCGAGCGCCGGCCCCCGGTCAGTCGTACGAGTTCTCCGGGCCGGGGTAGCTGCGGTCGCTGACGTCTCTGCGAAACCGCGTCACGGCATCCGTCAGCACGCCGCGCAGGTCGGCGTACTGCTTCACGAACTTCGGGATGCGACCGGTCGAGAACCCGGCGAAGTCGGTCCACACGAGAAGCTGGCCGTCGACATCCGGACCGGCGCCGACGCCGATGGTCGGAATGCGTAACTTCTCGGTGACCTGTCGGGCCGCGTCGCTCGGAACCATTTCGAGCACGACGGCGAAAGCGCCGGCCTCTTCGACCGCGAGCGCATCTTCGAGTAGGCGCTCCAGACCATCGCCCCGTCCCTGAATGATGTGACCGCCGAGGCCGTGCTCGCTCTGCGGGGTGAAGCCGATGTGGGCCATGACCGGGATCCCGGCGCTGACGATGCGCCGGATCTGCTCGACGCTGCGCACGCCGCCCTCGAGCTTCACCGCGTGGGCGTGCGTCTCTTTCATGAAACGAACCGCCGTGTGCAGAGCCTCGAGGGGGCCGCTCTCGTAGGAGCCGAACGGCAGGTCTGCGACGACGAATGCGCGCTGCACGGCGAGGGCCACGGCCCGGGTCAGGGGGATCAGCTCGTCGACCGTGACGGGCAGCGTGGTGTCGTATCCGAACACCGTGTTGCCCGCGGAGTCTCCGACGAGAAGAAAATCGATGCCGGCCTCGTCGAAGATGCGGGCCGAGAGCTGGTCGTAGCTCGTCAGGCCCGTGATCGGCGTTCCCGTCTCTTTTGCATTCTGAAAGTGGCGCGTGCGCACGCGCTTCGGAACCGCGGCGGGCACGGACGGTGACGTCTCTGACATCTTCCGAGTCTACCGACGGGCGTCGGCATGCGACTCGGGCAGAACTCGCGGCGAGGGATCAGCGTGTCGCCGGGGAATTCGCAGATCCGAGACACCCTGTGCCCATGACGGAGCCGGGGCGGCGATCACTGTATCGTGTGGCTGAACTCGATAGTGACGGTGATGTGTAGTGAGAAGACCAAATCGGCTGAGACTGCCGTTCGTCGCCCTCGTGGTGGGTGTGGTGCTGGCCCTCGGCGCCCCGGGTGTGGCGAATGCTGCGGGCGACGACGGATGCCCGGAGCCGTCGAGCGGAGACGCCGAGTGCGGCGTTCTCACGGTTCCCGAGAACAGGGCGAATCCCGCCAGTAGAACCATAGACATCCCGTATGCCGTCATACCGGCCAGCATCCAGCCTGCGACCGGCACTCCCCTCGTCGTCATGGCATCGGGGCTCGGCCAATCCGCGGTCTCCGTGGGTCAGCATGTGTCGCGCGACCTCGGATTCGGGGCCCGCAGAGACGTCGTCGTTCTCGAGCAGCGGGGCGGATCAGCATCGACTCCCAGTCTCGACTGTCCGGCCGTCACGAACGCGTGGATAGACGCATTCACGTCGACCGATGACACGGTGGAGGCGGAGGGCACGGCCGTCGGTATCGAGCTCGCCGACTGTCTTGCCGAGTTCATCGAGGCCGGCGGCGACCCGAACGGCTACACGATCGCCCAGACGGCAGCCGACGTGGTCGATCTGCGTAACACGCTTCAGATTCCCACCTGGACTCTCTTCGGTTCGGGCTGGTCGTCGCAGGTGATGTCGGCGGTCGCCACACTCGACCCCGCCGGAAGCGACGCCGTCTTGATCGACTCCTTCAGTTCCGGCGCGACCGATATCAAAGGCGAGGCGTATTCGGCACTCAGGGCCTCCCTCGACGAGTTGTCGACGCGGTCCGGGGCGCAGGGCACCGATTACGCGGCCACGGTTGCCCAGCTCGCGGTCGACTTCGATGACGACCCGTTCTCCGGCCCGGTCACGAATCCCTTCACCGGCAATCAGCGCTTCGTCGAACTCGAGGGCGACGACTTCGTGAGCCTGGTGCAGGTGCTGCTCACAGACCCCGCGGTCACCAGCACGCTGCCCCTGCTCTTCGATCGACTCGAGGCGGGAGACACCGGGGCGCTCACGCCGTTCGTCGTACTCGGCGCCGATGCGATCGGAACGATCAACTGGGGCCAGTTCCTCACGTCGACCTGCCTCGATCAGAAGGCGAACTGGTCGGCCGACCCCGTCGCTCCAGAGTCCCCGGCGCCCGCCGAAGGCGAGGAACCGGTCGTGCCAGTCGATCCACCGCTGCTCGTCGCCTTTTCGCTGGCCGACGCGGCCTGCGGCCAGGCCGGCATCACGCCGGCGGGGCGGACTGCTGCGTCGTTCAGCCAGCCCACGCTGGTTCTGGCTGGATCGAACGATCCCATCACATCGGCCTCGACCGCGCAGGCCGCCGCGGCATCGATCCCGGGCAGCCAGTTCGTGTCGTTCACCGGAGCGGGCCACCAGGTGCTCGACACGAGTTCGTGCGCCGTCGAGACCGCCGTCGCCTGGTTGGACAGTCCGGGCGCGGACGTCTCCGCCGTCTGCGACCACGACGATGCGACGACGCCGATCGTGACGAGCTCGTCCGTGCACGAGACGTCACGGGCGGCATCCGTCGTTCGCGCCGTCGACGAGGTCAACTGGTTCGAGTTGCTGATACCGATCATCTTCTTCGGGTTCTGCGCCCTCTGGTTCGTCGGTTGGGCCATCATGCTCGTCGTTCGTGGTGTTCAGCGCGAACGTCTGGGCCTCTCGATCGCATCCGGCATCTCACCGGTCACGGGCCTCGCCTTCGGCGGTGTCGTCGCCCTCGGCATGGTGTCTGCGACCTCGACCCAGCCCGCGCTCGCCCTTGTGGGAGTTCCGTCGTACTTTCCCCTGCTCGGCATTCTCCTCGCCATCGGCCTGTTCGCCCTGATCGTCGTATGGAAACTGGGAAGCCGGGGCGCTGCGCTTCTCGCATCCACCGGTGTCGTCATCTGGCTGGGCATGCTCGCCTGGTTCGCCTGGATTGTTCTCGTACCCAGTTGATGCGAGAGCCGTGCACTACCCTGTAATTGGTTCGCAGAACCCCGTTCGAAAGAGAGTCGACATAGATGGATAAGCAGCGTGACTTCGTTCTTCGCACGATTGAGGAACGTGGCATCAAGTTCATCAGACTCTGGTTCACCGATGTCGTCGGCACACTGAAATCGGTGGCCATCGCGCCGGCCGAGGTCGAGGGGGCCTTCGCCGAGGGCCTCGGATTCGACGGGTCTGCGATCGAAGGCTTGACGCGGTCCTATGAAGCCGACGTGCTCGCTCATCCCGATCCCACGACATTTCAGATCCTTCCGTGGCGAGGCGAGATCGATCCGACCGCTCGAATGTTCTGCGACATCACGACGCCCGACGGACTGCCCGCAGTGGCCGATCCCCGCAATGTCTTGAAGCGCACCCTTGCGAAAGCCGCCGATCGCGGTTTCACGTTCTACACGCATCCCGAGATCGAGTTCTATCTTTTGAAGTCGTCGCAGTACGGAGCCGCCGGGCCCGAGCCCGTCGATTCCGCCGGCTACTTCGACAACGTCCCGGGGGGCACGGCGCACGACTTCCGTCGCCGCTCGGTTCGTATGCTCGAAGACCTCGGAATATCGGTCGAGTTCAGTCACCACGAAGCGGGCCCCGGCCAGAACGAGATCGACCTTCGTTACGCCGACGCGCTGACGACGGCTGACAACATCATGACGTTCCGTACCGTGATCAAAGAGGTCGCGATCGAGCAGGGCGTCTACGCCACGTTCATGCCCAAGCCTCTCGCCGCACACCCCGGCTCGGGAATGCACACGCACCTGTCGCTCTTCGAGGGCGACGGCAACGCATTCTACGAGGCCGGGGCCGAATACCAGCTGTCGAAGATCGGCCGGCAATTCATCGCCGGATTGCTCTACCACGCGCCGGAGATCACGGCGGTCACAAACCAGTTCGTCAACTCGTACAAGCGGCTCTGGGGCGGCGACGAGGCCCCGAGTTTCGTGTGCTGGGGCCACAACAACCGGTCTGCGCTGGTGCGTGTGCCCCTGTACAAGCCGAACAAGGGTCAGAGCTCGCGCATCGAGTACCGGGCCATCGATTCGGCCGCCAACCCGTACCTCGCCTACTCGCTGCTTCTCGCCGCAGGCATGAAGGGCATCGAAGAAGGCTACGAGCTTCCGCCCGAGGCGGAAGACAATGTGTGGAGCCTCAGTGAGGCCGAGCGCCGTGCCCTCGGCTACAACCCGTTGCCTGCCAGCCTCGACCGTGCCATCACGCTGATGGAAGGGTCGGAACTCGTGGCGGAGACACTCGGCGAGCACGTCTTCGACTACGTCTTGCGCAACAAGCGACAGGAGTGGCAGGCGTACCGCGCCCAGGTGACGCCGTTCGAACTCAAGAGCAATCTGGAAATGCTCTAAGACGAAGCAGAGCGGGGCACGGCGACGCCGCATCCCTGCGCGGAGGACCATGCGCGAGACGAGATCACTCAGTTACCTGGCCCGGTTGGGCTTCGCCGATCTCGAGTGGGCTGACGAGCAGCTTCGCGTTGTCGCCTCCCTGGCGAACCTCGAGGTCGACGACCTCATCTCGGCGATCCCCTCGTCGGCTGACCCTGACCAGGCGCTCAGACTGCTGACGCTTCTGCTGCGTCGTGCGCCAGAGCAGGTCGTGCCGGTGCTCGCCGAGGAGCGCTATCGTGTGCGCCTCGTTCGAGTGCTCGGCGCATCCAAGGGTCTCGGCGACTTCTTCGTCAGGCATCCGTTGGAACTCGGCAATCTCGTCGAGGCGCAATTGCGCCTTCCGACGGCCGACGAAGCACGGATGTCGCTCCTCGAGTCGGTGGGCTCCGTCGACGGGTTCGCCGCACAGCACTCAGAGGCGGCCTGGCGATCGCTTCGCGTGCGATACCGGGGTCTCCTGGCCCGAGTCGCAGCATACGACCTCGAGCAGGCCGATCCCGTTGCGGGGCTCGATCAGGTTGCGGCGTGCCTCGCCGACCTGGCCGCAGCAGCTTTAGAGGCGTCGCTGTCGGTGGCCCGTACGACCCTGTCTACGCCGGGCCTCGGTCTCTGGTTCTTCGACCACGACAGCGTAGCCGCAACGAGACTCGCCATCATCGGCATGGGCAAGGCGGGAGCGCGCGAACTCAACTACGTGAGCGACGTCGACGTCATCTTCGTCGGCGAGGCCGATGCAGACAGCGATCTGCTGCCAGAACGCGCGATCGAGATCGCCACACGACTTGCGATGCTCTCGATGAGGGGGATCTACGAGTCGGGCCTCGAACCCGGTCTCTGGGAGGTCGATCCGAACCTCCGTCCCGAAGGCAAGGATGGCGCACTCGTTCGTTCCCTCGAGTCCCACGTGGCGTACTACGAGCGATGGGCGAAGAGCTGGGAGTTCCAGGCGCTCTTGAAGGCGAGGCCGTTGGCAGGCGACGTCGAACTCGGGGTGGACTACATCGCTGCGATGGCGCCGCGGGTGTGGTCGAGCGCGTCTCGAGAGGGCTTTGTCGAATCGGCGCAGAAAATGCGCGAACGGGTGACCCAGCACATTCCCGCAGACGACGTTCATTATCAGATCAAGCTCGGGCCGGGGGGTCTCCGCGACATCGAGTTCACCGTGCAGCTGCTGCAGCTGGTTCATGGGCAGACCGACGACGAGATTCATCAGGCCGGCACGATCGCCGCACTGACCGCCTTGGCGGATCGCGGGTACATCGGCCGCGCCGAGCAGATCGAGTTCGCCGAGGACTACCGCATTCTGCGCCTGCTCGAACACCGTCTCCAGCTCCGCTTTCTCAAGCGCACCCACTTGATGCCGCGCGACGAACTGGGCCAACGCGTACTCGCCCGTGCCGCAAATCTCGAGCCCTCCGCAGCCCAGCTCATCGAGCGCTGGAACGGCATCAAGCATCGGGTGCGCAACCTGCACGTCAGGCTCTTCTATCGTCCGCTGCTCGCCGCCGTCGCAGGGCTCTCCGCCGACGAGGTGGCACTGACGAGTCTGCAGGCAGAGGCACGGCTCGCGGCCATCGGCTTCCTCGACCCGAGAGGGGCGCTGAAGCACATCGAGGCCATGACGTCGGGCGTCTCGCGCAAGGCAAGCATCCAGAGGCACCTTCTGCCCGTGATGCTGCAGTGGTTCGCAGACGGCGCTGATCCCGATTACGGTCTACTTGCTTTTCGACGTCTCAGCGACTCCCTCGGCGACACGTACTGGTTCCTCCGGATGCTCCGCGATTCATCCGGTGCGGCAGCCCGGCTCACGCATGTGCTGTCGGCGTCGCGCTACGTCGGGCAGTTGCTGCAGGGAATACCGGAGGCGGCGGCGTGGCTCGAGAACGAAGACGAACTCCGTCCTCGCGCTTACGCAGTGCTCGAGGAGGAGATGCGGGCGATCATTGCGCGTCACGACACGCCGGATGCCGCTGCGAGCGCCCTCCGCGCCGCGCGCCGTCGCGAGGTGCTGCGTCTCGCGATCTCCTCGATCCTCGGCATCATCACCATCGACGAGCTCGCGCACGGGCTCACCGACGTCACGACCGTTCTTCTCACCGGCGTCGTCTCTGTCGTGCGGCACCCCGCAGGCGCGGACGCAGACGATGGGCTCGAGTTCGCAATCATCGGCATGGGCCGGCTTGGCGGCGCAGAGGTCGGATTCGGGTCGGACACCGACGTGATGTATGTCTACCGCCCTCTGTCGACGGAGAACCTGACGGCCACCGCGGATGCTCTTGCCATCGCCACCCAGATCACACGATTGACCGAAGACCACAGGCTCCCGCTCGACATCGATATCGACCTTCGACCCGAAGGAAAGAACGGAGCCATCGTTCGATCGCTCGACTCCTATCGGGCGTACTACTCCCGGTGGTCGCTCACGTGGGAGGCCCAAGCACTGCTCCGCGCGCGCGGCCTCGTCGGCGATGCCGCACTCGTGCGCGACTTCGAGCAACTGGCCGACACCGTTCGGTTTCCGGAGGAGATCGCCGACAAAGAGATCCGAGAGGTGAAGAGAATCAAGGCCCGTGTCGAGAACGAGCGCCTTCCCCAGGGAACCGATCCGCTCCGTCACCTCAAATTGGGGCGAGGAAGCCTCAGTGACGTGGAGTGGCTCGTGCAGCTGACCCAGCTGCAATGGGGTTCTCGACTGCCGAGCCTGCGTACGACGTCGACGCTCGAGGCCCTGGATGCGGCCGTCGCGGCCGAACTCGTGAGCGCGCCCGACGCATCCGTTCTTCGCGCTGCCTGGGTCTTCGCGTCGCGCGCACGCTCGGCCGTCACCCTCTGGGCCAATAAGAACTCCGACGTGCTTCCGAGCGATCGAAAGGCGCTCGACGGAATCGCCCGCCTGCTGGAGTACCCGCCGGGGTCGGCAACGGCACTGGAAGAGGACTACCTGGGCGTCACGCGTCGGGCAAGGGCCGTCTTCGAGCGGCTCTTCTACGGTTCTTGACCGATCTCGAACGCACAGACAGGGCCACATCCCCGAGGAGGATGCGGCCCTGTCTGGGCGAGCTCAGCGCTTACACGCCGTAGTAGAGCTCGAACTCGAACGGGTGCGGTCGCTGCTGGAGCGGCTTGATCTCGTTCTCGCGCTTGTAGTTGATCCAGTTCTCGATGAGGTCGATCGTGAACACGTTGCCCTGAAGCAGGAACTCGTGGTCGGCCTCCAGAGCGTCGAGCGCCTCGCCGAGCGACGCCGGTCCCTGGGGAATGAGCTTCGCTTCCTCGGGCGGCAGTTCGTACAGGTCTTTGTCGACCGGCTCGTGCGGCTCGATGCGGTTGATGATTCCATCGAGGCCGGCCATGAGCTGAGCGGCGAACGCCAGGTACGGGTTGCCCGAGGCATCCGGAGTGCGGAACTCGATGCGCTTGGCCTTCGGGTTGGTTCCCGTGATGGGGATGCGGATCGACGCCGAACGGTTGCCGGCCGAGTACACCAGGTTGACCGGGGCTTCGAAGCCGGGAACCAGGCGGTGGTAGCTGTTGACCGACGGGTTCGTGAACGCGTAGACGGCGGGAGCGTGGGCCAGGATTCCGCCGATGTACCAGCGCGCGATGTCGCTCAGTCCGCCATAGCCGGCCTCGTCGTAGAACAGCGGCGCGCCGTCGTTCCACAGCGACTGGTGGGTGTGCATGCCTGATCCGTTGTCGCCGAAGAGGGGCTTCGGCATGAAGGTCGCCGTCTTGCCCCAGCGCTCAGCGACGTTCTTGACGATGTACTTGAACTTCAGGATGTCGTCGGCCGCGTGCACCATGGTGTCGAACGTGTAGTTGATCTCACCCTGACCCGCGGTGCCGACCTCGTGGTGTCCGCGCTCGACCTCGAGCCCGGCTGCGATCAGTTCGAGCACGATGTCGTCGCGCAGGTCTGCGTGCTTGTCGACCGGGCTGACCGGAAAGTACCCGCCCTTGTAGGGCGTTTTGTTTGCGAGGTTTCCGCCTTCTTCGCTGCGTCCGGAGTTCCATGCAGCCTCGTCGGAGTCGACCGAGTAGGAACTCGAGTGCTGGTTCACCTCGTACTTCACGTCGTCGAAGATGTAGAACTCGGCCTCGGGGGCGAAGAACGCCGTGTCGGCGATGCCGGTCGAGGCGAGGTATTTTTCGGCCTTCTTGGCGACCTGGCGCGGGTCACGGTGGTAGATCTCGCCGTTGCGCGGGTTGTAGATGTCGAAGATCATGATCAGCGTGCGGTTGACGCGGAACGGATCGATGTAGGCCGTCGACACGTCGGGGATGATCTGCATGTCCGACTCGTGGATC
>NZ_CAXVWM010000086.1:0-17744 GCF_964263775.1 Agreia sp.
CGCTGCACACCGACCACTGCCCGAAGAATGCGCTCGAGAGCTTCGTGCTTCCGCTCATCGCGGCATCGGAGACGGAGGTCAAGGCGGGGCGCAACCCCATCTTCCAGTCGCACATGTGGGACGGCTCGGCCGTGCCGCTCGCCGAGAACCTCGAGATCGCGCAGGACATGATCGCCCGAACCAGCGCCATCCACGCCATCCTCGAGGTCGAGATCGGCGTCGTCGGCGGAGAAGAAGACGGCGTGAGCCACGACATCAATGAGCACCTCTACACAACCGTCGACGACGCGATCGCGACGGTCGAGGCTCTCGGGCTCGGAGACAAGGGTCGCTACATGGCGGCACTCACTTTCGGCAACGTGCACGGCGTCTACAAGCCGGGCAACGTCAAGCTCCGCCCCGAACTCCTCAAAGAGATTCAAGACGGCGTGCAGGCCAAGTACGGAACCGGGCCGCTGCCCTTCGACCTCGTCTTCCACGGCGGCTCCGGCTCGACCGATGCCGAGATCTCCGAAGCCGTCGCGAACGGGGTCATCAAGATGAACATCGACACCGACACCCAGTACGCGTTCAGCCGCTCCGTCGCCGACACCGTGCTGAAGAACTACGACGGTTTTCTCAAGGTCGACGGTGAGGTGGGCAACAAGAAAGTCTACGACCCGCGTTCGTGGGGAAAGATCGCCGAGACGGCAATGGCCGCCCGCGTCATCGAAGCGACGAACCAGCTCGGTTCGGCCGGCAACGCCGGCAAGTAGCTCGTCACTTCCGATGGCAGACGACCGACCCACTCCCCGCTACGGCGAAATCGCACCCGAGGGGTGGGTCTGGTCGCCGCCGGCCGATCCGCACTCCGCTGAGGCCGGTTCACACGCCGCCGCCTCGGTCGAATCGCCGCAGAAGAACGCACGCACGACTGCCACCGGGGGCGCATCCAGCAAGCCCTGGCGAACCGGCGACGCGGCGATTTCGGTTGCTCTGCTCGTGCTGGCGGTGATGCTCACCTCGTCGACGGTGCCGTCGCTGTTCGGCCTGCGCAGCACGATCGACATGTTCTACGCGGATCGGGGCCTCGGCGAGTACGGGGGCGGCTCGGCCGTCGACATCGCGGGAGCGGTCGCGGCTGTGACCCAGCTCGTGCTGCTCGCAGGGGCGATCTGGCTGACGGTTCGTCTCGTCGGGCAGCGCCGACGGTCGTGGCCCGTGCCGCTGTTGATAGGCGCCCTCGCGATGATCGTGACATTCGGATGCGTGGTGTTGGCCCTCGTCGCGGACCCCGGGCTGCTGGCGAGCATCAGCGCGAGCTGACGACGTGGATCGGGGCTGCTGCTCGCCGCGATCTACTCCGAGGTCGAGGGGTCCGCGCCGGCTCGGCGACCGCCCAGCGCGCGGGCGTCGCTCTTTCCCGTCAAGTCTTTGCGAAGCTCTTTCGGCAGCGAGAAGATCAGGTCTTCCTCGGCCGTGATGACGGTCTCGATGTCGCCGTAGCCGGCCCCGGCCAGCTCGTCGAGCAGATCTTGCACCAGCACCTCGGGCACGGAGGCGCCGCTCGTGACGCCGACGGTGTTGACGCCGTCGAGCCACTCCTGTTTCACCTCGTGCGCATAGTCGACGCGGTAGGCCGCCTTGGCACCGTATTCGAGGGCCACCTCGACCAATCTCACGGAGTTGGACGAGTTCGCCGAGCCGACGACGATCACGAGATCGGCGTTCTTGGCGACCTTCTTGATGGCCACCTGGCGGTTCTGCGTGGCGTAGCAGATGTCATCGCTCGGCGGGTCTTGCAGGTTCGGGAACCGGGCGCGGAGTCGGTTGACCGTCTCCATCGTCTCGTCGACCGACAGGGTGGTCTGCGACAGCCAGACCACTTTGTCGGGATCGCGGACGACGACCGTGTCCGCCTCGTCGGGGCTGCCCACCAGCGTGGTGTGCTCGGGAGCCTCACCGGCTGTTCCCTCTACCTCTTCGTGTCCCTCGTGCCCGATGAGAAGAATCTCGAAGTCGTCGCGCGCGAAGCGCACAGCCTCGCGGTGCACCTTGGTGACGAGCGGGCAGGTCGCGTCGATGGCCTGGAGGCCGCGATCGGCTGCACCCTGAACGACGGCGGGTGACACGCCGTGTGCACTGAAGACGACGTGGGCTCCTGTCGGAACCTCGTCGACCTCTTCGACGAAGATCGCGCCGCGCTTCTCGAGCGTCTGCACGACGTGGATGTTGTGCACGATCTGTTTGCGCACGTAGACCGGGGCGCCATAGTGCTCGAGTGCTTTCTCTACGGCGACGACCGCGCGGTCCACTCCTGCACAGTAGCCGCGAGGCGCTGCGAGAAGCACCTTCTTCTCCCCGGTGACGGGGGTATCCTTTAGCCTGTTTCGTACGCCGGGAATCCTCGGCATCGGCAGACTGATAGTGGCTTGGCTCACTCCTCAATGGTAACCGTGAAAACGCGGAGGTCGGCCGTCGACTGAACCACGCGCAGGGAGCACCCGCATGACAGACGCCCCGCAGGCCGGCGCTCCGGCGACTCTGGAGAATCCCTGGCCCGTCGCCCTGCTCTCGAGCAAGATCAAGGGCTACATCGACAGACTCGGAACGGCGTGGGTCGAGGGGCAGATCACGCAGTGGGGGGTGTCGGGCTCGAACGTCTACGGCAAACTGCGCGACGTCACCGACGACGTCACCATCGGATTCACCATCTGGTCGAGCGTTCGAGGCAAGATTCCCGAAGACCTCACGCAAGGAGACCGGGTCGTCGCCCTGGTCAAGCCGAACTATTGGCTCAAGGGCGGAACGCTCACGATGCAGGTGTTTGAGATGCGTCACGTCGGGCTCGGCGACCTCCTCGAGCGACTCGAGCGGTTGCGGCGACAACTCGCATCCGAGGGACTTTTCGACGTGTCACGAAAGAAGCGGCTCCCGTTTCTTCCACACTGCGTGGGCTTGATCACAGGCAAAGACAGCGATGCCGAGAAAGACGTGCTCCGCAACGCCCAGCTGCGGTGGCCGTCCGTCGACTTTCGCGTCGTGCATGCCGCCGTGCAGGGCGATCGCACCCCGCGTGAGGTCACTGCTGCGATCCAGCAACTCGACGCCGATCCCGAGGTCGACGTCATCATCATCGCTCGAGGCGGTGGAGATTTTCAGAACCTGCTGGGCTTCAGCGACGAGAGCGTCGTGCGCGCCGCAGCCGCGGCAACCACCCCGATCGTCAGCGCCATCGGTCACGAGGCAGATCGCCCCCTGCTCGACGACGTGGCCGACCTGCGCGCGTCGACGCCGACCGACGCCGCCAAGCGGGTTGTGCCCGACGTCGCCGAAGAGCTTTCGCGGGTCTTACAAGCGCGGGCGCGACTGGGCGTGCGCGTCAATCACGTCATCAAGAACGAGATCGACCGACTGGGCCAGCTGAGAAGCCGCCCTGTCCTCGCCGGCTCGAACTGGATCACCGACGTGCGAAGCGATGAGCTCACGCGCTATGTCGCCCGGGGCAGCGAACTCGCCGTGCGGCTCGTCGAACGGGCAGACGACAGTACCCGCCAACTCGTGGCCCACCTTCGCGCCCTGTCGCCGCAACGCACCCTCGACCGCGGATACTCCATCGTGCAGGCCGACGAGGGCAGAATCGTTCGAGGCCGTTCCGACGCGCCCAGCGGTTCGCTCCTCACGATCACCGTCTCCGACGGAGCCATCCGCGCCACATCGAACGGCGCTCGCACCCCCGTCGCATCCGTCATCCCCGTCACCGCAGAATAAGATTGGAACCATGCCCTCCTCCGCGACAACACTGTCGACAGAAGACATCGACGCGCTCAGTTACGAGCAGGCTCGTGACGAACTCGTGCGCGTCGTCACCGAACTCGAACAGGGTTCATCGACACTCGAGCAGTCGCTTGCACTGTGGGAACGCGGCGAAGCGCTCGCCCGGCGGTGCGAGCACTGGCTGATCGGGGCCAAGGCGCGCCTCGATGCAGCCCGGCAATCGGTCGCCGAGTAGAGGTGGCACGCCGCGAACCGAAGGCACGCCCCATCGTGGCGGAACTCGGGCGACCTGAGACGCCTGAAGAAGCGGCGAACCGCAAAGCCCAGAACTCCAAGAACTACCGCGACAGCAAGACGATCCGAAACCTGTGGGTCGCCGTCGGAGTCACCGTCGCGATCGTCGCCGCAATCGTTTTGATCGTTCCGCGCGACGACTCCTCCCGGTTGCAGGCGATCGACTACCGGGCTGTGGCAGTCAGCGCTCAGCGCACGCTGCCCGTTCCCCTGGCCGTGCCGGAATTGCCCGACACGTGGTCGTCGAATGTCGCAGAGATCAGAACCGCCCGACTCGACGGCGTGACCTCATGGTTCATCGGGCTCATCACCCCGTCGAAGCAGTTTCTCTCGATCACCCAGGCTGTGGACGCCAACCCGAGCTGGCTCGTCACCGAATTGCGGCAGACCTCACCCAGCGGCTCGATCACGATCGACGGCATCGACTGGATCGTCTACGACAATCGCGATTCCGACAGCGATGTCGGAAACGTCAGGTACGCACTCACCACAGACTCCGGCCGCAGCACGTTCATCGTGGCGGGAACGGCTACCCCCGAAGAAGCACAGGCACTGGCGTCGACCATCACCGACGCCATCGAGCAGCAGACGACAGAGGCCACACCATGAGCGACGAATTGGCTACTCCGGAGAAGGTCTGGGCCGAGATGGTTCGAGGCAACGAGCGATTCATCAGCGGCACCCCTCGCCACCCCCGGCAAGACGTCGAGCGCCGACATCACGTCGCGGCGGGGCAGGCTCCCCGAGCGGCGCTTTTCGGCTGCAGCGACTCGCGTCTCGCCGCCGAGATCATCTTCGACAAAGGACTCGGCGACCTCTTCGTTGTGCGCAATGCCGGTCAGGTCAGTTCCGACTCCGTGCTCGGCAGCCTCGAGTACGCCGTCGCTGTGCTCGGCGTTCCTCTGATCGTCGTCCTCGGCCACGACGAGTGCGGGGCAGTGAAGGCGGCCATCGAGTCAGTCGGGCCTGACGCGCCACTCCTGCCTGTTCACATCCGCACAATCATCGATAAGATCACCCCTGCGGTGCGGGCTGCCGGTGCCGACGCTCACGAGGTCGGGCGGCTGCATCTGCGCGACACGGTTCGTGAGATTCTCGAGAATTCGGAGTTGATCACCGACGCGGTGGCGGAGGGCCGACTCGCCATCGTCGGTGCGAACTATCGTCTCGCCGAGGGCCGAGCAGTTCCCGACCTCGTGATCGGCTCCGTCTGATAACGGCATCGACGCCCTCTTCAGTCGCACACTCTCCGTCGCACACACGTTCAGACGCACGAACAACGCCCAACCGGGCGAATCCCATAGAAAGGCAGGCCACACAGTGGTGGACACAGCAACCGGAACGACCGGAACCGACGAGTTCCGGATCGAGCACGACACGATGGGCGAGGTACGCGTGCCCATCGACGCCAAGTATGGCGCTCAGACGCAGCGTGCCGTCGAGAACTTCCCGATCTCGGGCGCCGGGCTGGAATCCGCGCAGATCTCGGCCCTCGCGCGCATCAAGAAGGCGGCGGCCTTGGCGAACGCGCAGCTCGGAGTACTCGACCAGTCCGTCGCCGATGCCATCGCGTCCGCAGCCGACGATGTCATCGCGGGGTCGCTCGACGGCGAGTTCCCCATCGACGTCTACCAGACCGGCAGCGGCACCTCGTCGAACATGAACATGAACGAGGTTCTCAGTACCCTCGCGACCGCGCGCCTCGGCAGCCCCGTTCACCCGAACGACCACGTCAACGCGTCACAGTCGTCGAACGACGTCTTCCCGACTTCCGTGCACGTCGCGGTCACAAGCGCGCTCCTCACCCAGCTGATTCCGGCCCTCGATCACCTCGCTGTCGCCCTCGAAGCCAAGGCAGCGCTCTGGAAGTCCGCCGTGAAGGCGGGTCGAACCCACCTGATGGACGCAACTCCGGTGACACTCGGCCAGGAGTTCGGCGGCTACGCGATGCAGATCCGCCTCGGCATCGAGCGCGTTCAGTCGGCACTCCCCCGCGTTGCCGAGGTTCCGCTCGGCGGCACGGCCGTCGGAACAGGCATCAACACGCCCGCCGGCTTCCCCCAACTGGTCATCCGTCTGCTCGCCGAAGAGACCGGCCTTCCCATCACCGAAGCACGCGACCATTTCGAGGCGCAAGGCGCACGGGATTCGCTCGTCGAGGCATCCGGCGCCCTTCGGGTGCTCGCCGTGAGCCTCACCAAGATCTGCAATGACCTGCGATGGATGGGCTCCGGGCCCAACGCCGGCCTGGGCGAACTGCACATCCCCGACCTGCAACCCGGGTCGTCGATCATGCCCGGCAAGGTCAATCCGGTCATACCGGAGGCCGTACTCATGGTCTGCTCACGGGTCATCGGCAACGACGCGAGCATCGCCTGGTCGGGCGCCTCGGGCGCGTTCGAGCTCAATGTCGCCATCCCGGTCATGGGAACCGCGCTGCTCGAGTCGATCAGACTGCTCACGAACTCGTCGGTGCTGCTCGCCGACAAGACGGTGTCGGGGCTCGAGGCCAACCTCGACCGCGCCCGCGCCCTCGCCGAGTCATCCCCCTCTATCGTCACGCCGCTGAACCGCATCATCGGGTACGAGGCGGCCGCCAAGATCGCCAAGCATTCGGTCGCCAACAAGGTCAGCGTGCGCGAGGCCGTCATCGAACTCGGATTCGTGGAGCGGGGAGAGGTCACCCTCGAGCAGCTCGATACCGCCCTCGACGTGCTCTCGATGACGACGCCGCCCAAAGTCTGAGCGGGTCACCGGAGGTTCGTCTGTCACGAGGAGACCACGGAGAGCACCTCGACGGCACGCAGCACGACGACGAGCCAGAACGCGAGCAGCAGCACCGGTCCGAAGGCGATGCGCATGCTGCCCTGCCCACGCCGCCGAAGAAGCAGCACCGCCGAGTACGCTCCGCCGAGAAAGAAGGCGAGCGGTCACGGCCGTGACGGCGAGGAACGGCGACACGATCGACAGGCATCCGGCGATCACCACACTCAGCTTGACGTCTCCCATGCCCAGCCCGCCGAACAGATTGAAGGCGAGCATCGCTGCAGCGATGATCGCCGTGGTGACGCAGGCCGCGAGAGGCATCGTCGCCGAGGCGATGGTCGCCCAGACCCCGTCGACGAGCACTGTGACGAGCCCGGGAACGACGAGCACGTTCGGTAGGCGCCGCACGCGGAGGTCGAGGATCACGAGGCTGGGAGTGACCAGGGCGAGCCAGAGGGCAGTCGCGAGCCCCGGCGCCACCTGAACAGTCGCACAGGCGAGAACCACAAGCACGCCGACGACAACTACCTGGGCCGGATGCGCTGACCGCACGACCTCCAGCAGTCCGATGTGCTCTCCTGCGGCGGGCGGCGAGGTCATGCGCTTTACCGTAACGAGATGCGGGGCGAGCCGTCAGAAGTTATCCACAAGGCCTTCTTCTCTCGTCACGCCCCGCACAACGCTCATCAGGCCAGTTCGTTCGACTCCAGCATCTCGGTCACCAGCGCCGCGATGGCCGAGCGCTCCGAGCGGGTCAGCGTCATGTGACCGAACAGCGGATGCCCCTTCAGCGTCTCGATGACCGAGGCGACGCCGTCGTGCCGACCGACGCGCAGGTTGTCGCGCTGGGCCACGTCGTGCGTCAGCACAACTCGGGAATTCTGGCCGATGCGGCTCAGAACGGTGAGCAGTACATTGCGCTCCAGCGACTGCGCCTCGTCGACGATCACGAAGGCGTCATGCAGCGAACGTCCGCGGATGTGGGTGAGCGGCAGAACCTCGAGGATGTTGCGCTCGATCACCTCGTCGATCACGTTCTGCGACACGATCGATCCGAGTGTGTCGAAGACCGCCTGTGCCCAGGGGTTCATCTTCTCGGAGGCGTCGCCCGGCAGAAAGCCGAGCTCCTGCCCACCGACCGCATACAGGGGCCTGAACACCATGATCTTGCGGTGCTGCTGCTTCTCGAGAACGGCTTCGAGCCCCGCACAGAGCGCCAGGGCCGACTTTCCCGTTCCGGCCCGACCTCCCAGCGAGATGATTCCGACCTCGGGGTCGAGCAGCATGTCGATGGCCACCCGCTGCTCTGCTGAGCGTCCGTGCAGCCCGAACACGTCACGGTCACCACGAACGAGCCGAAAGCTCCTCTTTCCCGTGACCCGCCCCAGCGCCGAACCGCGGTCGGAGTGGATGACGAGACCCGTGTTCACGGGGATGCCGTCGACGAGGTCGGTGTCCATGCCCTCCGATTCGTAGAGCGCCGACATCTGGTCTGAGCCGAGGGTGATGTCGGCGAGTCCGGTCCATCCGGAATCGACGGCGAGCTCGGCCCGGTATTCTTCCGCGGCCAGGCCGATGGATGCCGCCTTGACGCGCAGTGGCAGATCCTTCGACACGACGGTGACATCGAGTCCGTCGTTTGCCAGGTTGAGGGCGACGGCGAGGATGCGGGAATCGTTGTCATTCAGCTGCAGGCCCGACGGAAGCACCGACATGTTGGAGTGGTTGAGTTCGACGCGCAGGGTTCCTCCTTCGCCCACGGCGATCGGAAAATCGAGCCGCTCGTGCAGCACCCGGAGTTCATCGAGGTTGCGCAGCGCCTGGCGGGCGAAGTATCCGATCTCCGGGTCGTTGCGCTTCGATTCGAGCTCGGTGATCACGATGACCGGAAGGACGACGGGATGCTCCGCGAAACGGAAGATCGCCTTCGGATCGGACAGCAGCACCGAGGTGTCGAGAACGTAGGTTCGTTCTTTCTGGCTCACGGATGCCGGTGCCGAGCTCGACGCCCGCGTGCGGGCCTCGATGTCGGCTGACTGGTGGGAATTGCGATCGGCCACGACTACTCCAACCCCGAGCGCGCACTGCACTCGGATCACTGTGGCGAGTCGGCCCCTAAGCCTTTCTCAAGTCTTTAGGTTTTCCTCGAGTCGTACTTATGTGGCCGACTCGACCAGGTGCCATACCTGATGACGTCGACGCTACGTGCCGTCTGCTTTCGACGGATGACGACACGCCCCGAATTCGGTTACGTTCATGTAAACGACGGGCCCCCGACAACTCATGACGCGGACACCGTGGGCTCAGCCGCCGAAGCGGCGATTTCTTCGCGAGTAGTCACGCAGCGCCCGGAGGAAGTCGACCTCACGGATGTCCGGACCGAGGGCCTCCATGAAATAGAACTCGCTGTGGGCACTCTGCCACAGCATGAAGTCGCTCAGTCTTTGCTCGCCCGACGTGCGGATGACCAGGTCGGGATCGCGCTGACCGCCCGTGTAGAGGTGCTCGGCGATCAGTTCCTGGTCGATGCTCGCGGCGAGGTCTTCGAGCGTGTGGCCCTGCTGCTGGTGGGCCCGGATGATGCTGCGCACGGCATCCGCGATCTCGGTGCGACCGCCGTAGCCCACCGCGAGATTGACGTGCAGCCCGGTGTGCGCGGCGGTTCGACCCTCCGCCTCGTCGAGCGCGGTGACCAGCGTCGGCGAAAGGCCGAGGTCGCTGCCCACGTGCTTGATACGCCAGTCGCGGAAATGCGAGAGGGCACCGGCCAGCTCGGCGATGATGTCGACGAGCTCGGCGAGCTCGTCTGTGTTGCGGCTCGTGAGATTGTCTGTCGACAGCAGGTACAGGGTGACGACCTGGATTCCGAGGTCGTCGCACCAGACCAGAAATTCGCGCATCTTCGCGGCCCCCGCACGATGACCGTGCGCCGCCGTGCCGAGAAGTCTCTGTTTGGCCCAGCGACGGTTGCCGTCGATGATCATCGCGACGTGGTGCGGAAGAGCATCGACCGAGAGTTCGCGCCGCAGTCGCTTCTGATAGAGGCCGTAGAGGAAGCCGCTTCCCCGGGGGTTCTCTTCGATGGACACACGGATACGCTACCTGTCTTCACAGAGAAACTCACAGCGGCGCGAACGCGCGACGCGTAGCCTGAGGTGATGGCCGCGAACGACCCCTCCCTTCTCCACGTTCCGCTCGTCGACGACGCAGCCGAGCACGATTTCGAGGTCAAGCCCACCTGGCGAGGGTGGATCCACGCCGGCACCTTCCCCCTTGCGATCGCTGCGGGGATCGTGCTCATCTGTCTCGCAGACGGAGCCGCCGCGAAGGCGGCCAGCGCCGTGTTCATGGCGACTTCCCTGCTGCTCTTCGGCAATTCCGCGCTCTACCACCGCTTCAACTGGAAGCCGCGCATGAAGCGGCTGCTCAAGCGCATCGACCACGCCAACATCTTCTTGCTGATCGCTGGAACCTATACACCGATCGCCGTGCTGGCCCTACCGCCCGAGAAAGGCATCCTGTTGTTGTGCCTGGTCTGGGCGGGCGCACTGTTCGGAATCGGCTTCCGGGTGTTCTGGATCGACGCCCCCCGGTGGCTCTACGTTCTGTTGTACCTCGTGCTGAGTTGGGCCGCCGTGATGTACCTGGGCGACCTGCTGGCTACCAATGCCGCGATGATGCTTCTCGTTCTCGTCGGCGGCCTCTGCTACACCGTCGGTGCCGTCGTCTACGCGCTCAAGCGGCCCAACCCGTTCCCCGGGCGCTTCGGCTTTCACGAGATCTTCCACGCGCTCACACTCGTGGCGTTCCTCTGCCACTGGAGTGCGATCCTGCTCATCGTGCTGAGGCCGGCCTACGGCGGCTGATCTCAGCGAGCGGCGTCGTCGGGCGCGCCCGGCGACGGGGCGTCACCGCCCACCGTGCCCTCGGCATCCAGTGCCTCGTGCGCGAGTTGTTGGCGTACCTGTTCTCGGTAGTTGACCCGGCGCACTCGTCGCACCATGTCGATCACCAGCAGAATGACGATGACCGCCACGCCGAACGTGGCGAGAAACCCGATGAACCCGGGCGTGACCGTGTCGGGGTCGAACTGCGGCTGGTCGGCGGCACGTAGCAGGCCGGTCGTCAGCGACGCGGTGAACTGGTCAAGGCTGTGCATCGTCGTCCTCGATTCCGGCGAACAGGTCCGCCTCGGGCATGCTCGTCTCAACGGTCGAGGAGATCAGCTGGTAGTCCTCGAACGGCCACGCCTTCTGCTGCAGCTCGTTGGGCCAGAAGAAGAACGAGCTGTCGGGAGAAACCTGGCTTGCGTGCGCCCGGAGCGCGTTGTCGCGCACATCGAAGAATGGGCCGGCAGGCACCTGCGTCGTGGCGAGGAAGGGGCTCTCCTTCATCCACGAACGCATCTCGGTCATGGATGCGATGAGCGGGCTCTCAGGGTCGGTCGCGACGAGTTCGTCGTGCACGGCCTTCATACGCTGGTAGCTGAAGATGCGGTCGTAGTACAGCTTCGAGACGCTCCACGGCTCTCCCGAGCCGGGGTACGCCGCGGCATCGGATGCTGCCTCCAGCGCCCGCACCGAGATCTCGTGGCAGCGGATGTGGTCGGGATGCGGATAACCCCCGTTCTCGTCGTAGGTGAGGAGCACCTGCGGCTTGAACGTGCGAATGAGTCGCACGAGAGGTTCTGCCGAGATCTCGACGGGGATCGCCGCGAAGACGTTCGCCGGTAGCGGCTCGCCCTCGTCGGGAAGGCCGGAGTCTGCGTAGCCCAACCAGCGGTGCTCGAAGCCGACGACCTTCTGCGCCGCCGCCATCTCGTAGCGGCGGAGACCCGCGATGTCACGTTCGGCATGGGGGCGCTCGGCCAAGGTCTCGTTGAGGATGCTGCCGCGTTCGCCGCTGGTGCAGCTCACCACCATGACTTCGACGCCGCGATCGAGGTAGTAGGCGTACGTCGCCGCGCCCTTGCTCGACTCGTCGTCGGGGTGCGCGTGCACGGCCATCAGGCGCAGCGTCATCGGTCTCGTCTCCTCAGCTTTGCCGATTAGCCTAGACATCTAAGCCAACACCTAAGACTAATCGCTGCTTCGAGAGGCACCCATCCGTGACGCGTGACGACCTTGCCATCCGCTACGGGCGAACGCGCGCCAACACTCGGCGCACGCGTCTCATCGCGCTGGTCACCGCGGCCGTGTTCGCCGTGGTCCTCGTGGGCTGGGTCGTCTGGGCAGGGCTCGACAACTCGAGTGCCGCGATCGAGGCGAAAGACACGCGACACACGGTCATCGACGAGCACTCGGTGTCGATCGACTTCCTGCTCACCGTGCCGAAGGGGTCCACCTCGAGTTGTGCGCTTCAGGCGCAGAGCGCGAAGTTCGCCATCGTCGGCTGGAAAGTAGTCGACTTTCCCGCCTCCGACATGGCAACGAGGGGAATCAAGGAGACCATCCGCACGACCGAGCAGTCGGTCACAGGTTTGATTTACCGCTGCTGGCTCACCTAGGCTCTTCCTCGATGCCCGGGAGATTTTCCGGGCCATATTTGCGGGCCATATCCGTACAAAGGGAGTTCCGATGGCAGACGATGCAGCCCAGGTCACGTGGCTGACCCAGGAGGCCTACGACCGCCTCACGAACGAGCTCGACCAGCTCAGCGGGTTCGGCCGCACCGACATCGCCAAGAAGATCGAAATGGCCCGCGAAGAGGGCGACCTGAAAGAAAACGGCGGCTACCACGCCGCCAAAGAAGAGCAGGGCAAGATGGAGGCCCGGATCCGCCAGCTGACCCTGTTGCTGCGCACCGCAGAGGTCGGCGAGATCCCCGAGAGCCACGGTGTCGTCGAGGGCGGCACCGTCATCACGGCCCTGGTCGCGGGCGACGAGACGGTCTTTTTGCTCGGCAACCGCGAGATTGCGGGCGACAACGACCTCGACGTGTGGAGCGAGTCGAGCCCATTGGGTCAGGCGATCATCGGCCTCAAAGTCGGCGACACGACCTCGTTCGTCGGACCGACGGGTCGCAACATCGACGTCGAGATCGTCAAGGTCGACACCTACCGCGCCTGATCAGCGCGCTCAGTCGTCGCTGATGCGCGGGTCGTAGCCGGCCTCACGCAGCATATCCAGCACCTGCTGGCGGTGCTCCGGTCCGCGCGTCTCGACGCTCAATTCGAGTTCGACCTCGCTGATCTGGAGTCCTTTGCCGTGGCGGGTGTGCAGAACTTCGAGCACGTTGGCGTTCGCCTCGGCGAGCAGCTCT
The DNA here is from genome assembly GCF_964263775.1 of Agreia sp. Lineage (NCBI taxonomy): Bacteria > Bacillati > Actinomycetota > Actinomycetes > Micrococcales > Microbacteriaceae > Agreia > Agreia sp. The sequence goes on from NZ_CAXVWM010000086.1 coordinate 13,078, forward strand.
GACGTGCGGGCCAGCTGCCCCGGCCGGTCGGGAAGCATGATGCGCATCTTGAGGTACCTGTCCGATGCGGCCAGACCGTAGTTGATGAGCCTCAGCATCAACAGCGGGTCGATATTTCCTCCCGAGAGGATCACGACCGTCGGGCCCGACGCGGTGACCTGCCCCGACAAGATCGCGGCCACGCCTACCGCGCCCGCGGGCTCGACGACCTGCTTGGCGCGCTCGAGGAGCACCAGCAGCGCCTTCGCCATGTCGGCTTCGGAGACCGTGATCACCTCGTCGACGAGTTCTTGCACGATGGCGAAATTGAGGATGCCCGGCTTCGCGACGTGGATGCCGTCGGCCATGGTGGGCGACGTCGTGATCTGAGTGGGCTCGCCCGCAGCGAGCGACGGAGGGTAGGCGGCCGCGTTCGCCGCCTGCACACCGATGACCCGGATGGCGCGGCGTTCGAGCTCGGCGCGTCTCTTGACCGCCGACGCGACCCCCGAGATGAGCCCGCCGCCGCCGATCGGCACGATCACCGTCTCGAGGTCGGGCACCTGGTCGAGAATCTCGAGACCGAGCGACGACTGGCCCATCACGATGTCCGGGTGATCGAATGGCGGGATGAACACCGCCCCTGTCGTCTCGGCGAACTCTGCCGCCGCCCGCAGGGCCTCTTCGACGCTGTGGCCGCGCAGCACGACATCGGCGCCATACTGCTTGGTGGCCTGCAGCTTCGGCAGGGGAACGCCGAGCGGCATGAAGATCGTGGCCGAGATGCCGAGCTCGCGAGCGGCGAAAGCGACTCCTTGCGCATGATTGCCGGCGGATGCGGCGACGACGCCCCGGGCCTGTTCGTCGACGGTCAATCGGGAGAGCCTGTTGTAGGCACCGCGGATCTTGTAGGAGCCCGTGCGCTGCAAGTTCTCGAGTTTCAGGAAAACCGGGGCGCCCAATTCGGTCGAGAGAAAACGCGACGTCTCCATGGGAGTGGGATCGACGATGCGCGACACCCGCTCGCGCGCCTCGATCATGTCGTCGAGAGCAGGGATGGTCCTGGCGTGGGGTTGCGTCAATGCGTCGGTCATTCGAGAACAATGTCTTTCGGTGTCGAGAGAGGTTTTCGCCAGTCGCCGCGGGCGATGTAGCCGATCATCACGTTGAGCACGGCCACGATCGGCACGGCGAACAGGGCTCCGGGTATTCCCGCGACGACGGATCCACCGGCAACGGCGAGCACGACCGCCAGCGGATGGACCTTGACAGCCGTTCCCATGACGAGGGGCTGAAGCACGTGGCCCTCGATCTGCTGTACGAGCAGCACGATTCCGAGCATGATCAGGGCGACCACCCAGCCGTTGTAGACGAGGGCGATGAACACGGCGAGTGCACCCGTTGCGACCGCGCCGATCACGGGGATGAACGATCCGAGAAAGACCAGCACGGCGATGGGGATGGCCAGAGGCAGTTGCAGAATAGCCGCTCCCGTGCCGATGCCGATGGCGTCGATCGTGGCGACGAGGATCTGCACTTTGATGAAGTTCTGCAGGGTGTGCCATCCGGCCTTGCCTGCGCCGTCGAGAGCGGTGCGCGCCTGGCGCGGGAAGATTCGCACGATCCACGCCCAGATGCCCCTGCCGTCGATCAAGATGAAGAGGGTCGAGAAGAGGGTCAGCAGTACCCCTGCGAAGAGTTCTGTCACCGTGGAGCCGACCGACAGAGCACCGGAGAGCAGCACCGACGAGTCGGCTTGAATGAACGACATGGCGTCGCCGATGTAGCTCGTGAGATCGCTGTCCGAGACGGTGAACGGCGGCTGCGTCAGCCAGTCACGGAGGTCTTGGACGCTCGCGACGGTCTGGTCTCGAAGGTCGCCGAACCCGGCACGCACCTGCGCCACGACCAGATAGATGAGGGCCGCGACGATTACGAGGGTGCCGAGCTCGGCCACGGCGATGGCCAACCACCTGGGCCAGCGATGAGAGACGAGCCAGTTTTTCAGCGGAACCAGGAGCGCGGACAGCAATGTCGCTATCAGGAGCGGAATGACCAGAAGACGGAGGTACGACACGAGAAAGAAGAACACCGCAAGCGCGCCGACGATGGCGAGCAGGCGCCACGACCAGGCACCCGCGATCCGCAGACCGGCAGGCACTGCAGCGTCATTCACGTCAGGCTCGGACATGTCCTCATTCTAGACGCGCTGCCCGGCGCGGGATTCAGTCACTGTCGGCGGTGCGTGGGTACCCTCGAATGCATGGCCCAGTCGCTCTCCCCCGCCCTCGCCCGTCGCGTCGCGCTGGCCGCCCAGGGGTTCGGGCGCCCGCCGACGGGCGCCGTTGCCGGCGTGCGACAGCTCGGTGCGCTGATCGATCGGCTCGGCCTGCTGCAGATCGACTCGGTGAACGTCTTCGAGCGCAGCCACTACCTGCCGGTCTTCGCCCGCCTCGGCAGCTACGACAAGGCGCAGCTCGACCGGGTCACCTACTCGCCCCGAATCACCGAGTACTGGGCGCACGAGGCCTCGTTCATTCCCGTCGATACCCTGCCGTTGCTGCGCTGGCGACAACAGCAGTTTCGCGAGCGAGCCGAGGCCGATTCCGGGTCGTGGCTCAGCGCGAACAGGCCCATGACCGCGTGGCTGCTCGCCGAGCTCTCCGCCAAAGGCCCCATGCGGGCGAGCGAGATCGAGCACGAATCCAACACGCGAAGCGGTTCGTGGTGGGGCTGGTCAGACGTCAAGCGCGGGCTCGAAACGTTGTTCGCGCAAGGAGATGTCGTCACTGCCGGGCGAACCCGCTTCGAGCGCGTCTACGCCCTGCCCGAGCAGGTCCTTCCCGCGGCGGTGCGCGAGGTGCACGTTCCGCGCGACGAGGCGATGCGCCGACTCGTCTCCATCTCCGCCCGCGCGCACGGGGTGGGAACGGCCGACGATCTCGCCGACTACTTCCGACTCAAGGCGGTCGACGCGCTCCCCGCCATTCACCAACTCGAAGACTCGGGCGAGCTGCTGCCGGTCGCCATCGACGGCTGGGCAAAGCCCGCGTGGCTTCACCGCGATGCACGGCTGCCCCGGCGAATGGATGCGACGGCCCTGCTCTCCCCGTTCGACCCGGTCGTGTGGGCGCGCGCCCGGGCGCTCCGCCTATTCGATGTGCACTACCGCATCGAGATCTATACCCCCGAGCCCAAGCGTGTGTTCGGCTACTACGTGCTGCCCGTGCTCATCGATGTCTGGGTCGTCGGCTGGCTCGACCTCAAGAACGTCCGTTCGGCGAGGATCCTGCGCGTGCGGGCATCCTGGTCTGAGGCCGGTGCGCCCGCTGAGACGGCGGCACGAATTGTGCCACTGCTGCACCAGACGATGAACTGGCAGGGCCTCGACGCCATCGAGGTGTCGCAGAAAGGCAACCTGGCCGCAGCGCTCGCGGCCGAACTTGCCGCCTAGAACTCGCCGCCGATCTTCTCGAGCCGCGCCACGCGGTCGACGATGGGAGGGTGAGTGCTGAAGAGGCGGCTGAGCATGCCGGGCTTCAGGGGATCGGCGATCCACATGTGCGACATCGACGACGACTGCCTCTGCATCGGACGCCCGTAGGCCTGCAACTTCTCGAGGGCGCTGGCGAGGGCATCCGGATGCCGGGTCGTCAACGCGCCCGTCGCATCCGCGAGGTATTCGCGCTGGCGCGAGACGGCGGCCTGCACGAGACCAGCTACGAGCGGAGCGACCAGCATGGCGACGAGGCCGAGGATGAGCACGACGGGGTTGCCCCCGCCGCCCCCGTTGTTGTTGTTGCGCCCGCCACCGAAGAAGGCGAAGCGCAGGAACATGTCGGCGATGAAACCCACGGCGACGACGAGCCCGAAGACGATCATCGACACGCGGATGTCGTAGTTGCGCACGTGGCCCAGCTCGTGGGCCATCACGCCCTCGAGTTCGGCGTCGGTCATGATGTCGAGCAGACCTGTCGTTGCGGCGACGCTGGCATGCTGCGGATCACGCCCCGTGGCGAAGGCGTTCGGCGCCGGATCGGTCACGATGTAGACGGCCGGCATGGGCGTGCCCGTGGTGATCGAGAGGTTCTCGACTATCCGCCAGAGCCGCGGATTATCGGACTTCTGGATCTGGACGGCGCCGCTGGAGGAGATCGCCTGCCTGCTGGCAAAGAAATACTGGAATACCGCATAGGCGAGGGAGATCGCCACGGTGATGACGACGATCGTCGTGTTCTGGTAGATCACGCTGGCCAGGTATCCGAGACCGCCGATGATCAGAAGGAAGACCAGGATGATGATGACGGTGTTGCGTTTGTTCCTGGCTATCGCCCGGTACATTCGGCCTCTTATTTCGAGGCTAGAACTGCACGCGCGGCGGCTCCGCGATGGCGGCGAGGTCGGCCACCTCGAAGAAGTCGCGTTCGGTGAAACCGAGTCTCTTAGCGAAGAAATTGTTCGGAAAGACGCGGGTCTTCGTGTTGAGTTCTCGCACGCCGCCGTTGTAGAAGCGGCGCGACGCCTGCACCTTGTCTTCGGTGTCGACAAGCTCGGCCTGCAACTGCAAAAAGTTCTGGCTCGCCTGCAACTGGGGATAGGCCTCGGCCACGGCGAAGATGCTCTTGAGCGCGGTCTGCATGTGGGTCTCGGCGACGGATGCGTCGACCGGGCCCCGTGCCTGCAGGGTC
>NZ_CAXVWM010000087.1:0-5158 GCF_964263775.1 Agreia sp.
GTCGTGGCTGACCACGACGACCGCGCCCGGAAAATGCATCAACGCGCGTTCCATCACCTGCGTGCTGGCGAGGTCGAGATGGTTTGTCGGCTCGTCGAGCAGCAGAACGGATGCGCCGGACAGCAGGCATTGGGCCATCGCGACGCGGGCGCGCTGGCCGCCGGACAGCTCACGGATGCGCTTCTTGAGGTCGGCGTCAGAGAATTGGAACATGGCGAGGAAGCGGCCCACCGACTTGCGCGTCGCGGTGAGGGCGAGGCTGTCGGGCAGGGCGTTCACCGCGTGGGTGACCGTATCGTCGAGGTCGAGGTCGTCGAGCATGCGGTTGTAAGAGATCACTTTCGCGCCTGGTGCCCAGTCGACGTGGCCCTGGTCGGCCTTTTCATCCCCCGTGAGCACGCGCAACAGCGTGCTCTTGCCGCTGCCGTTGGCGCCGAGCACCACGATGCGATTGCCCCGTCGAATCTCGAATCCCAGGCCAGTGAACAGCATCCTGTCGCCGTACGACTTCTCGAGCCCGTCGACCCGACAGAGCACGTCTTTGACGTGCAGACCGCCGTAGATCTCGCTGATGATCTGGTCGACAGGGCGGGGAGCCCTCGACTTCTTGATGTGCGACAGCTGCTTGTCGAGTTTCTTGCTCGAGGCCTTGGCCGCCTCGCGTCGGTCGGCGATTCCCTCTGCCTCGAAGGCGAGGAGCTCGTTCTCGTGCACGAACTGGGCCTCGAGCGTCTTCAGCCGAAACTGTTTCTGCACGATGTACTCGCCGAAGTTGCCCGGATATTCGTGCAGGTGAAAGTTCTCGAGCTCGATGATCCGCGTCACGACCCCATCGAGGAACGCGCGATCGTGCGACACGATGACGGCGGCGCCGTGGAAGTCGCGGAACCACGACTCGAGCCATTCGACCCCGGCCACATCGAGAAAGTTCGTCGGCTCATCGAGCAGCAGCACATCGGGATCTTCGAGAAGGATCTTTGCGAGCGCGGCGCGGTTTCGCCATCCGCCCGAGAGCTCGTCGATCGTGCAGACCCGGTGGGCCTCGGTGAAGCCCAGGGTCGTGAGTGCCTGGTCGATCGTGCGCGGATAGTCCCAGCCATCGAGCCTGTCCATCTCGGCGAAGAGCTCGGCCTGGCGTTCGATCAGCGCATCGAGCGCGGGCCCGCCCGATGGGTCGGCGGCGATTGCCGCATCGATCGCTGCGAGTTCGTCTTCGACGGCGTGCACCTCGACGAACAGGGCGTCGAGAACCTCGGTGATGCTCTGCTCGCCGTTCAGTTCGGAGAACTGCGAGAAGTAGCCGATCCGAACGCCGGATTCGACGGTCACGGTTCCGACATCAGGCTGCACCTGGTCGAGTACGAGTTTGAGCAGCGTCGTCTTGCCCGATCCGTTTCGCCCGATGAGCCCCACGCGGTCTGTGGCTTCGAGACGAAAGAACGCCTCGCGCAGAATCTGCGTCTTCTCGACCGTCACGCTCACGTCGTTCAGGCGGATCAAGCTCACGATTGTTCCTTACGTGCGAAGTTTCGATGGCGGATGTCGTCGCTGTTCGGGGCGCCGGGCGCAGGGTTCGATCAGTCCCAGTCGAGGTAGTCCTCGATGGCCCACGACGTCGCACCGACGTTCTCGGAGACGAACATGTGGCCGCCGCCGTCGATGGACACCAGGCTCACCCTGTCGGGCGCAGAGGCCTGCAGTGCCTCGCCGTTCGCGGGTGGGGTGATGTCATCGGCTGACCCCTGGATGACCAAGACGGGCAGGCCCTCGGCGAGCGTCAGGTCTCCAGACTCGACGCCGAGCAGCAGCACTCCGTTGACGCGGTCGTGATGATCGAGGGCCACCGCCCGCGCGATGGATCCACCGAACGCGTGACCGCCCAGCCACGCATCCGTGACGCCGACGGCATCCATGACATCGATGACTCCACTGGCCAGGCCGTGCACGTCTAGGGTCTGCGACCAGGTGCCGCTCGACGCGATGCGCAGCACGCGGAAGTCCTCCTCGGCGAGCAGGTGAGCGAGGGTGCCGAGGTAGTCGATGGCAAGATCCCTGCCCGCAATGAGCACAACCGTCGGGCCGTTTCCCTCGACGGCGTACGGGATCGCCCGTGCGTCGGGTTCGAAGATCTGGGTTTCGGTCATGGTCTGGGCTCCCTTTCGTGCGACGGCCGAGCTCCCGCTCGCCTCCGACACCCTACTGGAGCGAGAAAAGGAAAACACGGGATCAGGGACGCTGGGCCGCTCCGCGTCGTCTCCGGGCGCGCACAAGCTGTCGATAGCCGTCGAGGTCGTCGACCAGGCTGTACTCGACCCGGTGCTCGGCGCCTGAACCTCGTTCGCTCTCGGGGATCTTCGTGATCCGGGCGATCGAGTCCGCATAGAAGTGCAGCTGAATGCCTTCGCCCGCCGATTCGTCCTCGATGGTGAAGACCTCGTTGTGCGCCGCAGCACGATCGGCGACGAACTTCCAGAACTCGTCGGTGGCCGTGCGGGCATCCTCTGGTTGCCAGATCTTCTCGGCATCCTTGTCGTCGGTGAAGATCAGCTTCGTGCGTCTCGCCCTCGCGACGACTGTCGCGTCATCGTCGTCGACGGGTGCGTGTCTGTCTGGCGCGGGCTGCGGCCTCCGAGCACATGAGAAAGCTCACCGAGCGCACCGCCTCATCGACGAGCGCGGGGTGCGCTCGGCGCACGGCTGACTCGACCGATTCGCATGCCGGCACAGGCCTGCTCGGCTGTGGCAACCACTCGCACAACGTCGGGCAGCAGATCGGGGTCGACCGCGTCGACAAGGCGTTTCGGGATAGACGCTCCGCCGTACAGGTAGTGACCCGTGAATCGCAGAATCGCGGTGTCGAGAGGTGCGAGTACCACGCCCGACTCGGCGCGCTGACGCGACGCCTCATACTCCTGCACGCGAGACCAGTTCGAGGTTTCCGTCGCCGAATCCATGGCCGACCAGATCTGCCCCGCCTCGAGAAGCTCGAGATCGGCTCCCTGCGCGATGAGCCGCGCCCTGTCCCACCGGATGCGCCTGAACAGCGCGTCGATCTCGATGGGCTCGGCGAGGAGGATCGGGTCGAGAAGCGCCGCGGCGGCGACTTCGTCGAGCGGCCCGCGGGTTCCCGCGGCATACCAGAGCGAGGTCAAGGCACTGTACAGAAGCAGATGCCTCGCGAGGTCATCCCGGATCACCGCGAGATGACGCTCGTCGATGGCAACCGTGAAGGTGCGCGGGTCGTGGTTGGCGTCGGCTCCGGCAGCCAGTTCGAGCCTGAGGACGCCGCCTTCTCGAATAACACGAGGCATCCACACGTTCGGGCGGGCGAATACCGTCTCTGACATATATCCCTGCTCTCCGATACGAGGTCACACGTTGAAGCGGAACTCCACGACGTCGCCGTCCTGCATCGTGTAGTCCTTGCCCTCGATGCGCGCCTTGCCCTTGGCGCGGGCTTCGGCGATCGATCCGGTCTCGACGAGGTCATCGAATCCGATGATCTCGGCCTTGATGAAGCCCTTTTCGAAGTCTGTGTGGATCACTCCGGCGGCCTGTGGGGCCTTGGCGCCCTTCGGAATCGTCCAGGCCCGCGTCTCCTTCGGACCCGCCGTGAGGTAGGTCTGCAGCCCGAGGGTGTCGAAGCCGATGCGGGCGAGCTGATCGAGGCCGCTCTCCTTCTGACCGGTCGACTCGAGCAGCTCGGCCGCGTCGGCCGGGTCGAGGTCGATGAGCTCCGATTCGAGCTTGGCGTCGAGGAAGATCGCGTGCGCGGGAGCGACCAAAGCCGCGAGCTCGGTGAGTTTCGCCTCGTCGTTCAGCACTCCCTCGTCGATATTGAAGACATAGATGAAGGGCTTGGCCGTGAGCAGGCCGAGTTCGCGGATGGGCTCTAGGTCGACCTTCGATGCCGACAGCGGCTTGCCCGTGTCGAGCCACTCGCGGGCCTCTTTCGCTGCGGCGAGCACCGACGCATCCATCTTCTTGCCCTTGACCTCTTTCTCGAACCGGGTCTCGGCCTTCTCGAGGGTCTGCAGGTCGGCGAGGATCAGCTCGGTGTTGATGGTCTCGAGGTCGCTGGCGGCATCGACCTTGCCGTCGACGTGCACCACGTCTTCGTCGGTGAATCCGCGCACGACCTGGGCGATCGCGTCCGCCTCACGAATGTTCGCCAGGAATTTGTTGCCGAGGCCCTCGCCCTCGCTCGCACCCTTGACAATGCCTGCGATGTCGACGAACGAAACGGGGGCCGGCAGGATGCGCTCGCTCGAGAAGATCTCGGCCAGGGCGGCGAGACGGGCATCGGGAAGGTTCACGACACCCACGTTCGGCTCGATGGTCGCGAACGGATAGTTCGCCGCGAGCACCTGATTCTTGGTCAGGGCGTTGAAGAGGGTGGACTTGCCGACATTGGGCAGACCGACGATTGCAATAGTGAGAGCCACGAGCATCAATCGTACTTGCCCGGCGCGCGGGGTCACTTCGGAACCAGGGTCGGTGCCCCGTGAGAGCATCGAGACGTGCCCCTGAATTTCACTGCCATCGACTTCGAGACCGCTAATTCCTATCGCGAGTCCGCGTGCTCGGTGGGCCTCGTCAAGGTGCGCGACGGGGTCGTCGTCGACGAGACCTCGTGGTTCATCAAACCCGAGGTCGGGTTCGACGAGTTCCTTCCCTGGAACACGAAGATCCACGGCATCTACCGAGAAGACGTCGAAGGCGCGCGCGGCTGGCAGGAGCAGCTCGACGAGCTCGTCGACTTCGTCGGAGACGACCATTTCGTGGCGCACAACGCGGCCTTCGACATGGCGGTCATCCGGGCGGCCAGTGCGGCGGCGAGCGTGGAATGCCCGCCGAACGCGTACGCCTGCAGCCTGCAGATCGCCCGCAAGACGTACGCGCTCGACTCGTATCGGCTGCCCGTAGCGGCGATGGCCGCCGGCTTCGAAGATTTTCGGCATCACGACGCGCTTGCGGATGCCGAGGCGTGCGCGGCCATCATCATCCATGCGGCCGAACGACACGAGGTGAGCTCCATCGAGACCCTCGCCGGGGCGGCCGGCGTCACGATCTCCCGGCTGAGACCGACCGTCGCCGCGCCCGTCGGCTGACGCGCGGCCGATCGCTCGGGCGATGTCGGTGGCCGGTGCAAGACTTC
>NZ_CAXVWM010000088.1:0-4622 GCF_964263775.1 Agreia sp.
ACGACGCCGAAGCCCACCATCACGAAGAAGGCGATGAGCCCGAGAACGTAGACGTCGCGGGAGAGTCGCTCGCGAGGAGCAGAGGTGGTTGGGCGTGGCACCTCCTCAGGCTACGGGCGTTTTACATGCACTGAACCCCTACAGCGCTTCGCTCACGGAGATCGCCTCGGCCTCGGCGATCTGGGTCTCTCCGTGGCCGGTGTCGACGCGACGGAGTGCTGTTCGGACGGGGAACGCGATCAAAACGGATGCGGCACCGGCGTATATCAAAACGCGCGACTTGCCGGAGCCGATGAAGGCTCGTCGAGCGAATCCACGACGGTCACATTCGTGCGTTCGGATCTCGTCGACTGACGCTTTCGGCACGCACTACCGAGAAGGTGATAGTAGGCCACCTCCTATCCCCTTCTTCCAACTAGAACATCGAGATGTTGCCCACGAGCACCTCGCGGGGTTCGGCGTGAACAGTTTCGATGACCTGCATAGGTTTAGGTTACAAGCGGGGCCTGGCCCGCGAGCGAGATTTGCGCGGCAACGCCTGGTTGCCTGATCCCTTAGGCGGTGTGTGAGCACAAGACGGCTCGCCAGGTGAACAGCGTACGGGCGTTGCAGCGTTTGGCGTCCGATCGGCTAGACGACGGGTCGTGACCCGGGCAACCAGGGTGACGTTTAGCGGTGCGACAACGCCGCCACCGATCGCTACAAATGACGCCCGTAAGACCCACGACTTACGGGCACCTCGGCGGGCGATCAGTTGCGTCGCCCCGTGGACTGAAACGATTGATCCCCTGTGAAGCCAGGGATAGGTCAGACCCGTTCTAGGGGCGCCGGCGTCTGTCGAGGGAGTCTGCAATTTTGGCAAGACGCGCCCGATTTGCCGTCCAATCTTTTACGGCCAATTCCGCCCGCGAAGCGAAGGCATCGCGTGCCGAGGGATTTACGGCCTCTTCCACGCTTTGGAGAAGTGCCTTCACGTTCCCGTAGGAGCGGTACCCGACCTCGAATTCCGGACCGATTTCGCGGGCGACTTCGTGTGCGAGTTCGAGTCCTTCGACGCGAAACTGGTGCAGATGGGCAGGCGAGCGCCACTCGTAGTTTTCTGTGAGGCCCGCGTAGTAAGACGCTTCCCATGCAATCAGCCGCGAGACCAGGCCCTCCGATAGACATGTTTCGTAGTAAGGAATCGGCTCGCTGAACCATATGACGGAACCGGCGTCGTCGGGGAACACCCTCACGATCCGGGTGGCGTACACGTACGGTTCTTCACTCGCCATGCAGGCCACCTTCCCGCGCCAGATGGCTGATGGCAAACGAGAAGCGCGGAAACGTTGCTCGCGAGGCTACCTCTTCATGGGACCCGTGTTGGATGCAGAGCAGTTACGAGGAGTTGCCCCGGCGCACGTAAGCAGATGCCTTAGCGGGCGCGTAGCGATCGAGGGACAATCGCAAAATGACGGCGTGGGCTAGGTTCGGGGGATGGAGGCCGAACTCATCGATCCGAGGGACCAAACCTCACAGGTAGACGATCCGAGCTACCGAGTGTATTTCTGGTCCGATGATGGCAGTTCTAAAACAGAATGGGAGCTCTCCGGTGCCGACCTTGTTGAGGTACTTGAGTGGATTCCTCTCCATTCCGGCGGTCTTTCGCACAGCCTCAGGGCAGTGACCCGATCGTCAGGCGATCTTTGTCTGATCCGGCTGCACGGCATCGACCTTGACCGCTCCGTTGAGTCGTGGCCAAGGTGGGCTGGCCAAGTCGTTCTTTGACCCTGCCCCCTGGCGAATCCCGAGCCTTACAAGACGACATGGCAAGCCTTGAACGCCCGTAAGTCGATCCCAGGCGTCTGTTAGCGGCCATGGCAGAGTGCCCGTAGGTGGCCATGGAACTGCCCACTGATGGCCGGTAGGACTGCCCGCTGGTGGCCATGAGATCTGCCCACTTCTATTTATGAACCCCGGCCCGGTTACACGGCGGGAGCCTCTCCCTGGGATTTGATGACGGTGTCTAGTCGCACCAAAGTCGCCCAGGAAGAGGCCCTGAATGAAGTTTGACGGAGAAATCATGGAAATACTCGCTGCTTACGACCTGACCGGGTCGTTGCGCGCAACAGCCGAGCTCACCGGCTGCTCGCACCACACCGTCGCCCGACACGTCGCGGCCCGCGACGCGGGCCGGCCCATCGCGGAGCCTGCGTTCCGGGGCCGGGTCACGGACCCGTTTATGCCCAAGATCGAGGAATGGGTCGAGAAGTCCAAGGGCAAGATCCGTGCCGACAAAGCCCACGAGAAACTTCGTGCGCTCGGCTATGACGGCTCGGAGCGATCGACCAGGCGCGCGGTCGCGCAGGTCCGTGCAGCTTTCCGCTTTGGCCAAGTTCGAGTGCACCGACCCTGGATTACCGAGCCGGGGATGTGGTTGCAATACGACTTCGGCGACGGCCCCGTCATTGACGGGAAGAAGACCGTGCTGTTCGTTGCTTGGTTGGCCTGGGCGCGGTTCCGCATCGTGATCGCGTTGCGCGATCGGACGGCGCCGAGCGTGTTCGCCGCGTTGGATCGCTCTTTTCGGATTCTGGGTGGCGCACCGACCTACGTGCTGACCGACAACGAGAAAACCGTCACCATCTCCCACGTTGCGGGCGTTCCGGTGCGGAACCCGCAGACGGTCGAGTTCGCCCGGCACTACGGCGTGACCGTGTTGACTTGCCAGCCCGCGGACCCGGCTTCCAAGGGTGGGGTGGAGTCGTCGGTGAAGCTCGCCAAGGCCGACATCGTGCCCAAAGACATCAACCTGCGCCCCGAATACGGTTCGTTCGCCGAGATCGAAGCGGCCTGCGAAGCTTTCATGGTCGAAGTCAACAACCGGGAGCACCGCGCCACCAAAAGAAAGCCTGCCGTGATGCTCGAGGAGGAACGACCCCGGCTGCACCGGGTCCCTGACACCGCGCACACCGTCGCGCTGGGCCTGACCCGCATGGTTCCGGAGAACACGCCGATGGTCACGTTCGAGACGGGCCAGTACTCCGTCCCGGCGCACCTGCTTGGTGCCCGGGTCTTCGTCCGCAGCCACGGCGTTGGGGTCGACGAGCAGGTCGTCATCGTCCACGTCGGCAGCGACGGGCCCGTCGAAGTCGCCCGGCACCACCGGGCCCGGCCCGGCAGCCCACGCATCTACGATGCCCACTTCCCCGACCACCGAGAGAAGATCCCGGGCGACTACACGATCACCCCGCGCAGCACCTCGGAGACCGAGTTCCTCGCCATCGGCGCCGGCGCACAGGCCTGGCTGCTCGAGGCCGCGGCGGTCGGCACCGCGCGGATGAACGTGAAGATGGCCGAGGCCGTGGCGCTGGCGAAGATCAGCGGCACTGCCCAAGTCGACGAGGCCCTCGGCCAAGCGGCCACCTACGGGCGCTTCGCGACCGGTGACCTCGCCTCCCTGCTCAGTGCTGGCGGCGTCCGCCCGCCCGCGCGAACGGCGACCGAGACCAGTTCGCTGGCGCAGGGCACCGCCGGGTGGGCTGCGATCGGGCAGGCCACCGAGGACGAGCTCGAGCAAAGCGCATGAGCGTCACACAGGCCGCCGCTCCCGCCCTGCCAGCCGAGCTGGAAGCGTTGATGCGGCAACTGAAGATGCCCTACGCCCGAGCCCTGGCACCCGAGCTCATCGCCACTGCCCGAGCGCAACGATGGGAACCCGCCGAGATCATCAAGGCCCTCTTCGTCGAGGAAGTCACAGGCCGGTCCCGGTCGATGCTCGCGACCAGGCGGCGGGCGGCGGGGTTCCCAACGGGGAAGACGTTCGATACCTGGGACGAGTCGGCATCCTCGATCCCGGTGCCCACCCAACAGGCGCTACGGACGCTGGAATGGATCGGTCGGAAGGAAAACGTTGTCGTTTGCGGCCCGTCAGGGACCGGGAAGACGTTCTTCCTCGAGGCCCTAGGCCAGCAAATCGTCGAGGCCGGCATGAGAGTGACGTGGTTCCGCCTCGAGGACCTCGGCGCCCTGGTCCGGGCCCACCGCGCTGACGACTCCGTCGGCCGGGTCGTGGCCCGGATCCTGCGCTCGGACCTGATCGTGATCGACGACATCGGCCTCCTCGAAGTCGGTGCCGACGCCGCCGAAGGGCTCTATCGCCTCGTCGATGCCGCTTACGAGAAACGCTCCATAGCGATCTCGTCGAACCTCCACCCAGCCGGCTTCGACGAGCTCATGCCCAAGACCCTCGCGACAGCGACCGTCGACCGTCTCCTGCACCACGCCCACGTCTGCCAAACCTCGGGCGACTCGATCCGCCTCACCCAGGCCCTCGCCGGGAAGGGCGTCACGAAAATGAGTTAGACCACCGACGACCGCGCATGGCCAACGCCACCAACACCCAGGTGGGCAGATCCGTTGACCATGAGTGGGCAGTATCCGTGGCCACCAGCGGGCAATTCTGCTGACCACCTACGGGCAATTCCTACTGGCCATTGACAGCGCGGAACAGCGACGGCGACCCCGCCCAGCCGACTCGTTCAGCGATCGTCGCCGCCGGCATCGTCGGTGTCACCGCCAACAGCCTCCGCACCTCGACGGCGAACATGTCGAAACTCGACCCCGCCGGGGCCCGCTGATAC
>NZ_CAXVWM010000089.1:0-36357 GCF_964263775.1 Agreia sp.
GTGGGCCGTCACGAAATTGATCGATGCGACGGGTCGCCGCCCCGAGTGCTCGTAGAGGTCTGCAGACCCGGTGAAGCGCGACGCGAACTCGCCCAGGCTGGACGGCTCGCCCCGCCAGAAGTCGCGCACGGTGTCGCGATACTTCCCGTTCCACTCCGTCCACTGGCCGGGAAAGTTGCCCACCTGGTAGCCGCCGGGACCGACGTCCCAGGGCTCGGCGATGAGCTTCACCTGCGAGATCACCGGGTCTTGCTGCACGAGCTCGAAGAACGTCGAGAGCTTGTCGACGTCGTAGAACTCGCGGGCGAGGCTCGACGCGAGGTCGAAGCGGAAGCCGTCGACGTGCATCTCCGTCGCCCAATAGCGCAGCGAGTCCATGATGAGCTGCAACGAGTGGGGGTGACGCACGTTGAGCGTGTTGCCGGTTCCCGTGTAGTCCATGTAGTACCGCTGGTCGTCCTCCATCAGCCGGTAGTACGCGGCGTTGTCGATTCCGCGGAACGAGATGGTCGGGCCGAGGTGGTTTCCCTCTGCCGTGTGGTTGTAGACGACGTCGAGGATGACTTCGATGCCGGCCGCGTGCAGCGACTTGACCATGCCCTTGAACTCTTGAACCTGCTGGCCGCGCTCGCCGGCCGACGAGTAGCTCGACTGGGGGGCGAAGAAGCCGATGGTGTTGTAGCCCCAGTAGTTCGACAGTCCCTTGTCGAGCAGGGTGCTGTCCTGCACGAACTGGTGCACGGGCATCAGCTCGATGGCGGTGATGCCGAGTTTCTTGAGGTGCTCGATCACTGACGGATGCGCGACGCCCGCGTACGTGCCGCGTTGCTCGCGGGGCACGTCGGGGTGCAGCTGGGTGAGTCCTTTGACGTGCGCCTCGTAGATCACCGTCTCGCTGTAGGGGATGCCGAGGATGCGGTCGCCCGACCAGTCGAAGAACGGGTTGATGACGACGCCGGTCATCATGTGCTTGGCGGAGTCGTCGTCGTTGCGGGAGTCCGGGTCGCCGAAGTTGTAGGAGAAGAGCGACTGGTCCCAGTCGATGGTTCCGCTCGTGGCCTTGGCGTAGGGGTCGAGCAGCAGCTTGTTCGGGTTGAAGCGGCATCCGTTCTCGGGGTCGTACGCCCCGTAGACACGGTAGCCGTAGCGCTGACCGGGCTGCACCTGGGGAAGGTAGCAGTGCCAGACGTACGCGTCGACCTCGGTCAGTTCGATGCGCGTCTCGGCGCCTTTCTCTCCGAAGAGGCAGAGCACGACGCGCTCCGCAGCTTCGCTGAAGAGGGCGAAGTTCGTGCCGCTTCCGTCGAAGGTCGCGCCGAGGGGGTAGGCCGATCCGGGCCAGCTTTCCATAAAAATCTCCTGATGAAGTCGTGAGTCGGGTCGAACGCCGCGTGTATGCGGCCGGGTCAGTCGAGCTGGGGCATGACCTCGGCTGCGATCAGCTCGAGGTGGTCGAGGTCGTGGATGTCGAGGATCTGCAGGTAGAGGCGTTCGACTCCGTCGTCGCGCAGCGCTCCGATACGGTCGACGACCTCGGCGGGAGAGCCGGCGAGGCCGTGCTCCCGGATCTCGCCCGGTTCGCGACCGATGGCCGCCGCCCGTCGTTCGAACTCGGACGCGCTCGATCCGACGGCCGCGACGAGGGCCGCCGAATACACCAGTTCCGACGGATCGCGCCCGATCGTCTCGCATGCCTGGTGTACGCCCGCGAATCGCAGGGGAATGTCGGCGAGCTCGGCGAACGGCACGTTGAACTCGGTGGCGAACCGCGCTGCGATCTTCGGCGTGCGCGTGGGCCCGCTGCCGCCGACGATCACAGGAACCGGGTGCTGTACGGGTTTCGGAAGGGCGGGGGAGTCGACGAGGGTGTAGTGCTCACCCTCGAATGAGTAGGTCTCGCCCAGAGGAGTTCCCCACATGCCCGTGATGATCTCGAGCTGCTCCTCGAGCAGGCCGAAGCGCCTCGCGGGAAACGGGATGCCGTAGGCCAGGTGCTCCCGTTCGAACCACCCGGTGCCGAGCCCGAGTTCGACCCGGCCTCCCGACATCTGATCGACCTGGGCAACCTGGATGGCCAGGATGCCCGGGTGACGGTAGGTGACGCTCGACACGAGGGTGCCCAGCGTGATGCGCGAGGTCTCCCGGGCGAGCCCGGCCAGGGTGGTCCAGGCATCCGTCGGACCGGGAAGACCGGCCGTAGCGTCGTCACCCATGCGCAGGTAGTGGTCGGAGCGGAAGAAGGCGTCGAAGCCGAGCCTCTCTGTCGCGGATGCAATCGTCAACAGGTCGTCATAGCTGGCGCCCTGCTGCGGTTCGGTGAAAATACGTAAGTCCACCCCCCCAGCGTGTCACACACTCGACCCCTGGCGGCACGGGTGCACGCCGGGTACCGTGACCACATGACAAACATCGCCGTGAAGCTCGCAGAAACAGTTCGATCGTTCGGAGTGGGCGCCGTCTACGGCGATCCCGTCGAGATCGAGGGCCAGACCCTCGTGCCGGTCGCTATCAGCTGGTTCGGGTTCGGCGGTTCAGGATCCGACGAGGCGACCTCTGGCATCGCAGGCGGTGGCGGCGGAGGGGCGGCGATCCCCGTCGGTGCGTACGTCACCCAGGAGAACGGCCGAGTCGCCTTCGAGCCGAACCTCATCGCCCTGGTCGCCGTATCCGTTCCGGCCGTGTGGGTCACGGGCAAGGCGATCGCTCGGATCATCCGAGCACTCAAGAAGTAGCGACCGCCCTATACTGGGTGGCAACACGGGAGTCCGGTGAGCCGGGCTGAGAGGAAGGTTCTCCAACCTTCGACCGTCGAACCTGATCTGGATCATGCCAGCGCAGGGAGGACATCTCACGGTGTCGCTCACAGGGTCCTCCTGCGGCGACTCCACCCGTGCCCTGACATTCGCTTACGACGAAAGGGCACGTTCAGTGCGCACTTCACCCCTCTCCACCGAGTCCGAAACAACCACCGTCGGCACGGGCCGGCCCAATCGCTTCACCTGGCGAGTCGTCGACATCGTCATCGCCAGCGTCATCGGCGTGGCCTCGGGTCTCGTCTTCTGGCTGTGGGGCCAGGCCTACAATCCCCTGTCCGCACCACTCGAAGCCGCGCTTCCGGGGCTCCAGGCCCTTCTCGGCGGCGGATGGCTGTTTGCGGGAGTGCTCGGCGGCCTCGTCATCAGAAAGCCCGGCGCCGCGCTCTTCACCGAACTCGTCGCGGCCGTGGTCTCCGCGATCATCGGCACCCAGTGGGCCGCGCTCACCCTCGTTTCGGGGCTCGTGCAGGGCCTTGGGGCCGAGATCGTGTTCGCACTCTTCCTCTACGCGAACTGGCGTGCGTACGTCGCCGTGCTCGCCGGAATAGGAGCGGGCATCGCGCTCGCGGTCACCGACCTCGTGCTCTTTTATCCCGGGGCCAAGGTCGAGTTCGCCGTCATCTACGCCGTCTGCTCGGTGGTCTCGGGTGCGGTGCTAGCGGGTCTGCTCTCCTGGCTCGCGGCGCGAGGCCTCGCCCGCACAGGAGCCCTCAGCCGTTTCGCGTCGGGCCGCGAGGTATCGGCGCGGGTCTGAGAAGGCATCCGGAAATCACGACGATGACGCACGACCGCCTGCCCCCGGCCGCCGTCTCGGCGCGCGAGTGGGGCTGGCGGCACGCCTCGCGCAAGGCGTGGGCCGTCGAGGGACTCGACCTCGAGATCGAACCGGGGGAGCGCGTGCTGCTCCTGGGCGCGTCGGGTGCGGGCAAGAGCACCCTGATGCACGCCCTGGCCGGAGTGATCGGCGGCGACGACGAGGGCGAACAGCGAGGCGAGCTTCGCGTGGCAGGCCAGCACGCCACGAGAGCACGCGGCATCGCAGGGCTCGTTCTGCAGGATCCCGACTCGCAGGTCATCCTCGCCCGCGTCGGCGACGACGTGGCATTCGGCTGCGAGAACCTCGGCGTTCCACGCGACGAGATCTGGCGGCGCGTCGTGCAATCCCTCGACGAGGTGGGGCTCGACCTGCCGCTCGATCATCCGACCTCGGCGCTCTCGGGCGGGCAGAAACAACGGCTCGCACTCGCAGGGGTGTTGGCCATGCGACCCGGCCTGATCCTGCTCGACGAGCCCACAGCGAACCTCGATCCCGCCGGCGTCGCCGAGGTCCGTGATGCCGTGAGCCGGGTTGCGCGCTCGACCGGGGCTACCCTCGTCGTGATCGAGCACCGGGTCGAGGTGTGGCGCGACATCGTCGATCGCGTCGTGGTGCTCGCGCCAGGCGGCGGAGTGCTGGCCGACTGCGCACCGCACGCCGTGCTGAGCGCTCAGGGCGCCGAACTGAGCGCGTCGGGAGTATGGATCCCCGAGTTTCCCCCGCGGTTCGCCGAACGCCGGAGCCCCTCCTCGGGCGGGCGCCTGCTGGATGCCACGGGGCTGGCGATCGCGCGCGTGCGCGGTTCGCGCATCGCCGCCGGTCTCGACGTCTCGCTCGACGAGGGTAGGGCCGTGGCGATCGTCGGGCCCAACGGTGCCGGCAAGTCGACGCTCGCCCTGACCCTGGCCGGACTCCTGCGGCCGGAGGAAGGAGTCGTGTCTGCGACGCCCCTGCTCGCCGGTGCGCTCACGTCCACCTCGCCGATCTCCTGGCGCTCGAAAGACCTTCTGACCCGCATCGGCACGGTCTTCCAAGACCCGGAGCACCAGTTTCTCGCGACGACCGTGCGCGATGAGCTGGCCGTGGGGCCCCGGGCACTCGAACTGGGCGACCACACCGTCGAGCAGCGCGTCGATGAGCTCCTCCACCGGCTCAGGCTCGATCATCTCGCGCTCGCGAATCCTTTCACCCTGTCTGGAGGAGAGAAGCGCCGCCTCTCCGTTGCGACGGTGCTCGCCACGAAACCGAAGCTGCTCGTGCTCGACGAGCCGACTTTCGGACAGGACTCGCGAACCTGGAGCGAGCTGGTCTCGCTGCTGGCAGAACTGCTCGACGAGGGACAGTCGATTCTCGCCGTCACCCACGACGCCGACTTCGTCAGAGCCCTCGCCGACGACGAGGTGAGGCTTTCGTGAGCATCCTCACCCCGACGAAAGGCACGCAGGCGATCTATCGCATCAACCCGGTGGCCAAGCTGGCGACCGCGTTCCTCCTGGGCTTCGCGCTCATCCTCACCATCGACTGGCTGTCCGCCGCGACCGCGCTCGTGCTTGAGAGCGTGCTGCTGGCGTGGGCAGGCCTGAGCGCCCGCCAGTTCTTCCTCCGCACAATACCGGTCTGGATCGCCGCGCCCACGGCCGGGCTCACGACCCTCCTCTACGGGCAGGCGTCAGGGCAGACGCACCTCGAGTTCGGCCTCATCCACGTGACCGACGGCTCGATCTCGCTGGCGATCGCCACCGCTCTTCGTGTGCTGGCCATCGGACTTCCCGCCATCGTGTTGTTCGTGACGATCGACCCCACCGACCTGGCCGACGGACTCGCCCAGGTGTGGCATCTGCCCAGCCGCTTCGTTCTCGGAGCTCTCGCAGGACTGCGCCTGGTGGGGCTGTTCCTCGACGACTGGCGCTCGCTCGAACTCGCTCGCCGAGCCCGGGGCGTCGGCGACCGCGGGCGCATCCGACGGGTTCTCTCGCAGGCCTTCGCCCTACTCGTGCTGTCGATCAGGCGGGGCAGCAAACTCGCGACGGCGATGGAGGCCCGGGGCTTCGGGGGAGACACCCCGCGAACCTGGGCGCGCGAGTCGACATTCGGATGGCGCGAGAGCGTGCTCATCGGAATCGGCGCCGCGATCGCCGCTATCGCGATCGCCGCTGCGGTGGTCTTCGAAACCTTCAACTTCATCGTCGGATGACGACTCGGAACGTCATTCTGCTCGACGGACCGAGCGGCGCGGGCAAGAGCACTCTGGCCGACCGGATCGTCGACGGATGGCCCGGGGCGGTGTCGCCGCAGCTCGTGCGCCTCGACGACATCTACCCCGGGTGGAGCGGCCTGCGCGCCACGGGGGAGCATGTGCAGCGCTTCGTGCTCGAGCCGCTGGCTGCGGGAGAGCGCGCTCGCTGGCAGCGCTTCGACTGGAGCGCCGATGCTCCCGCCGAATGGCACGACGTCGACCCTGCGCTCCCTCTGCTCATCGAGGGCTGCGGGGTGCTCACCCGCGCCAACGCCGTGCTCGCAGACGTGCGCATCTGGCTCGACGCGCCCGACGACATCCGCAAGCGCCGCGCGTTGCAGCGCGACGGCGAGACCTACGCCCCCCATTGGGACGAGTGGCAGGAGCATTGGCGCGCATTCGTCGAGCGCGAGGATCCGGAGGCATCCGCCGACCTCAGGCTCGACGGGTCTTAGCAGAAAACAGACCGGGCCTGAGGCTGGGAGCTGAACGCAGGTCGACGGTTTACGGTGGAGCCATGACTGAGAAAACCTACACAGCCCTGTACCTCGACGGACCCCTCGAAGGGCAGACCGAGGATCGCGCGTTCATCGGCGGTGAGTTCGACTCCCGCTTTCCCGCGCTCGGCGCAGTCGGTGGCCTCGAGTCGACGTTCTGGTACGAGGCGGGCGACACGGAGGAGGTCGACGGACACCTCACCGTGAAGTACTCCTTCGATGCCGCCGATTCCGACCCCACGGTTCGCACGGGCGACATCGGCGACGACCACTAGGTCGGCACGACCCTCGCCGCTCTACTCGGAGTCGGTTCGGGATCTGACGAAGGCGTCGATCACGGGAGCCGGGTGCGTCATGCGCCAGACCGGTCCCGGATCGGCGACTCGTCTGTCAAGTTCGAGCAGAACCGTGACGTCTCCCGTCGGGGTGTGGAACGTCACCTGGCCGACCCGCGTACCCTTCGCGGCCGTGGTCACGTCGGTCGCCGTGACCGTCTTCGTCACCGGCGTCGTGAGCCAGATCAGTTCTGACTTCGTTGCCACGGCCACCCCGTGCGCCTCGTCGCCCCAGGGCGTCGTGTAGGTGACGACTTCGTCGCCCTGCGACACCAGCACCGTCTCGGTGAGCGTGGCGGCCGCCGACGCGATGAGCGTCGTCAGGTCGCCATCCAGAGTCTCGTAATCGGGCTCGCGCAGAAACGCGCCGTAGAGCGGCACGGCGTCGTCTCCTGTGCCCACCTCCAGTCGAAAGAGAAAGCACAGCCCCGCGGCGTCGGTGAAGCTGCGCGAGAGTCCGGTGATCGCCTCGTCGACGCGGTAGGCCGCCACGTTGTCGACCCTGCGGTTGCCCGCGACGACGACGTTGTCGAGGCTCATGATGTCGGCGAGCACCGGGTCGTCGAAAGCGCGTGCGGCCAGGGCGGCGAGTTCGGATGCCGTGCCCTGCGATCCCTCCGCCAGCCCGGTCGCGTCGACCACGGTCGTGCCGGCGTAGCCGCTCTCGGCCAGCCACGCGTTGGCCGCGACGACATAGTCGTCGACCGATCCGAAGGCCCAGCGGGCCAGCGCGTCGGCGTGGGTGTTGCTCGAGCCGAGCAGCATCGCCTGCAGGTACTGCTGCTCGGTCCAGGTCTCTCCGGCGATGAGCGAGATCGAGCGGGCTGACTCGGAAATGTACGTCACGAAGCCTGCGTAGTCTTCCGCCGAGACGACGATCGACGGCCCTGGCTTTCCCGGCTCGATCGGCTTCGCATCCAGAACGACCAGCGCGGTGATGACCTTCGTCACGCCGCCCAGGGGCACGGGGGCGGTGTCGCCGCCCGAAGCGAAGATCGTGCCGTCATCGGTGGCGATCGCGCTCGCACCGGTCTGCGGCACCGTCGGAGCGCCCATGGTCGGGAGGATGTCTGAAGGCTCGTCGATCACGGCGTCGGTGCTGGGCAGGGGACCGACGAGCGTGGCCGGACCGTACAGTCCAAGGCCGAGGATGACGACGGCGACGACCATGATTCCGAGTGCGCGGCCGAGTCTGGATTGGGGTGATCGAGCCATCCGCCAAGGCTAACCGGCCCGGCGAGGATTGCCGGTCAGCCCCAGCCGAGTTCGTGGAGTCGGCTGTCGTCGATGCCGTAGAAGTGCGCGATCTCGTGCACGAGGGTGACGTGGATCTGATCTTTCAACTCGTCGAGGTCGTCGACGAGTTCGAGAAGCGGCTCGCGGTAGAGCACGATGCGGTCGGGCATCTCTCCGAAGCCATACTGCCCGCGCTCGGTGAGCGCCACGCCGTCGTAGAGCCCGAGCAGGTCGAGCGATCCGTCTTCGGGCCGGTCTTCGACGACGAAGACCACGTTGTCGAGTCCGTCGATCATGTCGTCGGGCAGCAGATCGAGTTCGGCCACGACGAGTGCCTCGAACTGCTCGGCATCGATGTCGTGCACGCGGGGGCTCCTCTTCAGGCTGTGAGCGTTGCGGCGATGCGAAAAGGCCCGGGTCTGATCGACCCGGGCCTCTTGCGCGTGGGGTGAATAACGGGGCTCGAACCCGCGACATCCGGCTCCACAAGCCAGCGCTCTACCAACTGAGCTATATCCACCATGTGCCACCCGAGAACTTCTCATCGAAGCGACAGAAGAAGACTCTACTACAGACCGGCGGCGAACTCGCGCACAATCGTCAAGGAGAGCTCTTTCAGATCGTCGGTCGCAGGTCCGGGCTCGGCAACGAACGCGCCCTTGCGGTAGTAGCCGAGTTCACGAATCGACTCGAGAATGTCGGCGAGCGCCCGGTGACCGCCGTCTTTCTTCGGCGCGTTGTAGTACACCCGGGGAAACCATCGGTGCACGAGCTCTTTGATGCTCGACACGTCGACGCTGCGGTAGTGGAGGTGACCGTCGACCCGCGGCATGTACTTCGCCAGGAACGCGCGGTCGGTGCCGATGGTGTTGCCGGCGAGCGGCGCCTGCTGGCCCGTGGGAACGTACTTGAGGATGTACTCGAGAACCTGGAACTCCGCCTCAGCAAGGCTCACCCCGTCGGGAATCTCCTGGTCGAGGCCGCTGGAGGCGTGCATATCGCGCACGAAGTCGTTCATGTTCTGCAGTGCGGAATCGTCGGGCTTGATCACGATGGCGAATCCGGGGTCGATGATGTTGAGGTCGAAGTCCGTGATGACGACAGCGACCTCGACGAGCTCATCGACGCTGAGATCGAGTCCCGTCATTTCGCAGTCGATCCAGACGAGACGATCCGTGAGTGAAGCCATATGCGCATCATATCCGTGTGCATGAATTGTCGAATTGCCTCGACGGTCGCCGGGGCCCGACGCGCTATCGTAGAAGCGGCCCGTCGTGCCGGGCACACGCCTCCGTAGCTCAGTGGATAGAGCAAGAGCCTTCTAATCTCTTGGTCGTAGGTTCGATTCCTACCGGGGGCACCATTCCAGAACAGGCCACTCGCCCAATAGTTGTTGCTTCAACTTTTCCCAGTTTTTCCACAGTTCCTGCATAGGCCGCGCATGCGTGGCGCCCCTAGGGTCGAAGACGTCCGATCGTGCCGTGTACATCCCTACTGATGGAGAGAATATGATCACCCGCCACCAGAAAACCGCCGTCACAGCCCTCGCCGGGCTCTCACTCCTCGGCGTGGTCACCGGCTGCAGTACCGAGCCGGACATTGCCGACGTCACCAGCACGCCGGCAGCCACTCTTCAGAGCACGGCCGAGGCCAGCGACGATACGACAGAATCCACCGAGGCTGCCGCTGCATCCTCGGCCTACGCCGACGGCGAGTACTCGGCCGAGGGCGAATACACCTCGCCGGGAGGCAAAGAGACCATCGGGGTCTCGCTGACCCTGACGGGAGACGTCATCACCGCGGTGACGGTCACCCCCGAATCGACGAACCCCAACGGCAAGAAATATCAGGGAGAATTCGCCGACGGCATCGCCGCGGTGGTCGTGGGCAAGAGCATCGACGACCTCGAGGTATCGAAGGTCGCCGGGTCGTCCCTGACGAGCGGCGGCTTCACCGACGCCGTCGACCAGATCAAGGCCGATGCCGCCGTCTAGTCTCCGTTTCACGGGAATCGGCACGGCCTGGCAGGTCGATACCGACGACGACCTCCCCGAGGCCGTGGTCGATCGGATTCGGGTTCGTGTCGAGGACTTCGACCGCGCGTACTCCCGCTTCCGAACGGATTCGCTGGTCACCTCGCTCGCCTCGACACCCGGCACGCTCCGCTTTCCCCCCGACGCGGCAGATCTCTTCGACCTCTACGACGTGCTCGACGAGGTCAGCGGCGGAGCCGTCACTCCGCTCATCGGCCGTTCCCTCGAGCATCTCGGCTACGACCGCGACTACAGCCTTGCCGCCCATCCGGGTCTGCTCGTGCCGGCACGATGGGGGGATGCCGTGAGTCGCAGCGGCTCCACGGTGACGACGACGGCGCCGACCGTCATCGATGTGGGCGCCGCCGGAAAGGGATATCTCATCGACCTCGTCGCGGAGGTGCTCCTCGAATCCGCAATCGAGCAGTTCGTCATCGACGCGAGCGGCGATCTCGTCACCCGTGGCCAGCCACTGAGAGTCGGCCTCGAGCATCCATTCGACCCGAGCAAGGCGATCGGCATCGTGACGATCGAGAACGAGTCGCTGTGCGCATCCGGATCGAATCGACGCGTCTGGGGCGAAGGCCTGCACCACATCCTCGACGGGCGAACGGGCGCGCCGACCTCGGGGATCATCGCGACCTGGGTGATTGCAGCGAACGGGCTCCTGGCCGACGGCCTGGCCACCGCACTCTTCTTCGTGTCGCCCGCACGACTCGCCGAACGATTCGAGTTCGACTGGGTGCGCATGCACTCCACTGGAATCGCCGAACGATCCCGCACGCTGCGGGGAGAGGTCTTCTCGTGATGGCTCGACTCGGTGCCCTGCTGGGCACGGTTCAGATGTATCGACTCGTCAGTGTCGTGCTGGTCGCCATTGTGCTCGTGGCACTGACAGAGAGCCTCGTCGGGCTTCTCGGATTCGAGCCCCTCGAGCTTGTGGCGACGCTCGGCACCGTGTTGCTCGCGTGCATCGTCGCCAACCGGGTCATGGCGCTGCTCTTTCGGGTGCGGCCGCACACCGAGTCGTCCGTGATCACTGCTCTCCTGCTGTTCTTCCTGTTCTTTCCGACGACGGATGGCGAGGAGCTGCTGTCGGTGGCGCTCGCGGCCGCGATCGCCGTGGCCTCGAAATACGTGCTCGCCTGGCGGGGTCGGCACATCGTCAACCCGGCCGCCATCGGCGCCGTGATAATCACGCTCACGGGGCTCAACGCATCCGTGTGGTGGGTGGGAACGCCCGTGCTGCTGCCCGTCGTCGTCATCGGCGCCCTGCTCGTGCTCTACCGCACGCGCCAGCTTCCCCTGGGCCTGACGTTCATCGTGCTCGCGGCGATCGTGGTGACGATCGTGCAGTCGTCGTTCGGCCTCGCACTGTCCGACGCCCTCGTCTACGCGCTCGGGTCGACCCCGATCGTGTTCCTCGCCGGCTTCATGCTGAGCGAACCGCTGACGCTGCCGCCGCGCCTCTGGCAGAGGGTCGTGCTCGCCGGCATCGTGGCACTCGTCTTCTCGATTCCGTTCTCGGTGGGGCCGCTGTACAGCAGTCCCGAGCTGGCGCTGGTCGTCGGCAACCTCCTGGCCTTCCTGGTCGGTCAGCGTCGGGGGCTGTCGCTGTCGTTCGAACGCTCGACGAGCCTCACCCCATCGACGACAGAGTTCGTCTTCTCGTCGAGCAGGCCCGTCTCGTTTCGCGCCGGGCAGTACATCGAGCTGTCCATTCCGCATTCCGGCGCCGATTCGTCGGGCACGCGGCGCGTGTTCAGCATCGCGTCTGCTCCGAGCACCCCGCACGAACTGCGACTCGGAGTGAGAATGGGCGAATCGGCGTCGAGCTTCAAGAGGGCGCTCGGGTCACTGAAGCCCGCGCAGCCGGTGCGCGCGAACCTCGTCGCGGGAGACTTCCTGCTTCCCCGCGACTCCTCCCGGCCCGTGCTGCTGGTGGCTGGCGGAATCGGGATCACGCCCTTCATCAGCCAGCTCGAACATGACGCGGCCCGGGGCGTCACACGTGATCTGGTGCTCATCTACGCGATCCGAACGCACGACGAATTCGCCTACAGAGACGTTCTGGAACGGTTGGAGATTCGGGTCGTGTTGCTCGCGCCCCACGAACCCGAGAACCTTGCCGGTGGCTGGAGCTACGCGGGTTCCGGCCGGCTGACACGCGAGCTGATCGAGCAGCAGGTCGCTGACGTTCGCGAGAGGACGGCGTTCGTGTCTGGACCGCCTCGCCTCGTGAGTGCTGTGCGCGCGGCCCTGCGGCACCTGCGAGTGCGCCGCATCGTCACGGACGCGTTCTCGGGCTATTGATGGGAGTTCACTGCCTGTCGTCGGATGCCCGGCGAGGCGGAAACGCGTTGATCGGAGGCGGGGTCTCACCAGAGTCGCGGGACTCGACACGACGCTCGACGGCATTCAGATTCTCGAGAACGCGCTTCGTCTCATCGCGAGCTGTTCGCTGCTCTGGTGTCTCCGCAGGCGCTTCGATGCTCGCAGCACCCGTGGCGCTGGATGCCGCGGGCGCGGCCGCCGGTGTCGCTGAAGGCGCTGCGGGCGTGATGACGGTCGTGGCTTCGGCTTCGGGTCGGCTGTGCTGCTCGTGGTGCTGCTGCGCAACCCAGGCCTCCTGTTGTCTGGCGAGATGCTTCTCGGCATCCTCGTCTTCGACGCTCCAGCGGTCGAGGTCTGACTGCAGGTTCTTGCGACTGCGGCCAGGACGATGCTGCCACTCGATCAGACGGTCTCGGAACTCGATGACCGCAGGCTCGACCTGGTAACCGAAGGTGGCGGAGTCGCGACGCATGTCGGCCAGCGAATGAGCGGCCCAGTCGGCTGCGATGGCCGAGCCCTTGATGGGAAGCAGGCGAATCTGGATGTCGGCCTGACCGACGGCGCGGTCGGACATGATCTGCTCCTGCGGGGTCAAGGAGTTCCACACAGACGCCTGCTGCGCCGCGTCGACGAGGGATGCGATCGCCGCTGCCTTGAGCTCGCGATCGTGGCGCACCAGAAGGCGCTTGATCGAGTTGCTCGCGATCCAGGCTGCGAGTACCGCGGCCACGATGATAGCCACTGCGGGAAGCACGATGCCGGACACGACGAAGCGCCCATTGCTCGAAGAGAACCAGTCTGAGAAGTCGTTCCACCATTCCATGAGCCGAAGACTACGGCTTAGGTCGCGAGCATGACGGCGCGACGGGCCGCAGAGAGATCGATTCGTCATGCGCGCTCATGAGAAGCAGGCCCGCGCGCGTTCGAGCGACCAGAACTCTCCGATGTCTACGAGCCGCGTGGTGTGGGCCAGAAGTCGGCGGGCGGTGAACTGGGCCGCCCCCGGCAGGCGCTGTTCTTCGATGTACCCCAGCACGTGCCCTGCGGAGTGGACGACGCGCCAGAAGCCCGGGCGAAGGGCGATGAGCGATGTGGCGGTCTTCGTGGACGTGATGGTCATTGCAGCTCCTGTCGTCGCGCCGGCCCGGCTTTTCTCGTGATGGGAAAATGCTAGGGGCAGCCACCGACAGTGCTGATCAGAGGCCGGTGCCGTGCACCGCGTGCGGTTCGATCCGTGCGAGCTCCGCGTCGGTGAGGGGGTCGGCGCGCAGCGCATCCAGATTCTGATCGAGCTGTTCGACGCTGGATGCGCCGATCAGCGCGCTGGTCACCTGGGGCTGGCGCAGAACCCAGGTGAGCGCGAGTTGCGCCAAGGTCTGTCCGCGATCGCGTGCGACCGCATCGAGTGCACGCGCCCGCGCGAGGTAGCTGTCGTCTATTCGTGACTCCGGCAGAAAACGGCTCGTCGCTGCCCGGGAATCCTCGGGCACGGCGCCGGTCAGATAGCGATCGGTCAACAATCCCTGCGCCAGAGGAGAGAAGACGATGCCGCCGACGCCGAGCTCGTCGAGCACGGGAAGAAGCCCCTCCTGCTCGACGTGCCGGTCGAACATCGAATAGCGGGGCTGGTGAATGAGCAGGGGAACGCGATGTTCGGCCAGTGCGGCGTGCATACGCCGCGTGTCGTCGGGGCCGTAGTTCGATACGCCGACGTACAGGGCCTTGCCCTGCGCCACGGCGCTCGCGAGTGCCGCGGCGGTCTCCTCGATCGGCGTCTCGGGGTCGGG
This sequence comes from Agreia sp., assembly GCF_964263775.1. NCBI lineage: Bacteria > Bacillati > Actinomycetota > Actinomycetes > Micrococcales > Microbacteriaceae > Agreia > Agreia sp. The sequence goes on from NZ_CAXVWM010000089.1 coordinate 14,092, forward strand.
TCGGTGATGGTAGAAGATGTCGACGTAGTCGAGACCCAGCCGGCCGAGGCTCTGATCGAGCGACGCGAGCAGGTATTTGCGCGAACCGAAGTCGCCGTACGGGCCCGGCCACATGTCGTAGCCCGCCTTCGACGAGATGATCAGTTCGTCGCGGTAGGCGCCGAGATCGTCGGCGAGGATTCGCCCGAAGTTGGCTTCGGCGGAGCCGTAGGGCGGCCCGTAGTTGTTCGCCAGATCGAAGTGGGTGACCCCACGGTCGAAGGCGCGGTGCACGATGTCGCGTTGCACCTGTCGAGGTTTCGTGTCTCCGAAGTTATGCCAGAGCCCCAGCGAGAGAGCGGGAAGTTTGAGGCCGCTTCGCCCGGTTCGGTTGAACTGCATTGATTCGTATCGATTGTCTGCGGCGCTGTAGGTCACGAATCAACCGTAAGGCACGGGGGAGTTCTGCACGAAGGCACCCCTCCTCCTCCGCCCCGGTTCCTCGCCACCTGTGCACAGATGAGCCACGTCGGCACCGCGGCTCGCGTGAGAGGACGAGTCTGGTTCAACCGGTGCGAGGCCGGAATCAACTGGCACGAGTGCCGGCCTCGCGTCGGCCCACCGATCGATATAAGGAGAATGACGTGACAGACATGGTGACGCTGGCAGGCGTCGTAGCAACGAAGCCCGAGAACGTTCGAACCAATACCGGCCTCACGGTCACCAACTTTCGTCTGGCTTCGAGCCAGCGGAGGTTCGACCGCGCGACCTCGACGTGGGTCGAGGGCGACACCAACTGGTACACGGTCAACGCGTATCGGTGGATGGCGAACAACGTGGCCAACTCGCTGGAGATCGGCAATCATGTCGTTCTGACGGGGCGGCTTCGCGTGCGCAACTGGACAAGCGGCGACAAGCGCGGTACCGCCATCGAGGTCGACGTCGATTCCATCGGACACGATCTCGCGTTCGGCGTATCGCACTTCACCCGGTTGAAGGCGGCTGTTCCTGCCGACCAGCTCGGCGCCCCCTCTGCTGAAGACGGTCCAGAACCCGATCCTCTGTCTTCCGAATCGCAAGGCCCGGCCAGCGACGTCTGGTCGACCCCCGGTGTGGAGGGCGACCCGGCTGACGACTCCGGTCGATCCGTGACGGAGTCGAGCGACGAATCCACGAGCAGAGACAAGGTGCCTTTCTGACCTGTGCGAAGAACCGGTGAATCCGCCGTGCCGGTCGAGCCTCCCCGACGCCCTCACCTAGAATCGGTGAGGGCATCCGGGGGACACAGCGAAAGAGGGCATCGTGACGCGCACGGCGACTGGCAGCATCAGATCACGACGACGAACCGCGGCCGCCCCCGCCGCTGTTCTGGCGGCAACTCTGGCATCAGTCCTCGTGGGCTGCGTTCCGCAGTCGCAGCCCCAGAGCACGTCCAGCGCCCCGACCTCGTCTGAGACGTCGGCGCCCACGGAATCCGATGCGCCGCTGCCCGCTCTCGTTCCCAACGGCACTGCAGCCGAGAACAAGCCGTTCTTCGACTTGCTGAACAACCAGGCGGTCACCGCTGCGGGCGGCGCTCCCGACGGCCCGGCGTTCATCAACGCCCTTCGCGCCGGCGGTTTCGCCGTCGAGACGATGGAGCTGACACCCGACATCACCACCGTGGGTGTCAAGGCCGACTCGGTGCAATTCTCGGTGCACGCCACTGACGCCTGCCTGATCGGCCAGTGGGGCACGGTCGGCGGATACGCGAGCATCATCGCCGCGCCGCTCTCTACCGGCAAATGCTTCATCGGGCAGACGCGCACCATCGACTTCTGACCCGAGGGCGTCGACCCGCAGAGACCATAGACTGGTCGAATGGCCGAATATATCTACTCGATGGTCCGCGCCCGCAAGGCCGTGGGAGACAAGCTCATCCTCGACGACGTCACGATGGCGTTCCTGCCGGGAGCGAAGATCGGCGTCGTCGGCCCCAACGGAGCCGGCAAGTCGACGATCCTCAAGATCATGGCCGGACTCGACACGCCGTCGAACGGCGAAGCCCGGCTCAGCCCCGGCTTCAGCGTCGGGATCCTCATGCAGGAGCCGGAGCTCGATGAGTCGAAGACCGTGCTCGAGAACGTGCAGGAGGGTGTCGGCCCGATCAAGCAGAAGGTCGACCGCTTCAACGAGATCGGCCTCGCCATGGCCGAACCCGACGCCGACTTCGACGCACTCCTCGCCGAAATGGGAACCCTGCAAGAGGAGATCGATGCCGCCGACGCGTGGGATCTCGACTCCCAGCTCGAACAGGCGATGGATGCCCTGCGCACGCCGCCGGGTGACTACAGCGTCGCGAACCTGTCGGGTGGCGAGAAGCGTCGTGTGGCACTCACCAAACTGCTGCTCCAGAAGCCCGACCTCCTGCTCCTCGACGAGCCCACGAACCACCTCGACGCCGAGAGCGTGCTGTGGCTCGAGCAGCACCTCGCGAAATACCCGGGCGCCGTCCTTGCCGTGACACACGACCGGTACTTCCTCGACCACGTCGCGGAGTGGATCGCCGAGGTCGACCGCGGCAAGCTCTACCCCTCCGAGGGCAACTACTCGACCTACCTCGAGAAGAAGCAGGAGCGCCTGCAGGTGCAGGGCAAGAAAGATGCCAAGCTGGCCAAGAGGCTCTCCAGCGAACTCGAGTGGGTTCGCTCGAACGCCAAGGGCCGCCAGGTCAAGTCGAAGGCCCGTCTCGCCCGCTACGAAGAGATGGCTGCCGAGGCCGAGAAGACGCGCAAACTCGATTTCGAAGAACTGGTCATCCCGGTCGGTCCGCGACTCGGATCGCAGGTCATCGATGCCAAGGAGCTCAAGAAGGGGTTTGGCGAGCGCGTGCTCATCGACGGCCTCAGCTTCACCCTTCCCCGCAACGGCATCGTCGGCGTCATCGGCCCGAACGGCGTCGGCAAGTCCACGCTGTTCAAGACGATCACCGGCATCGAGCCGCTCGACTCCGGAAACCTCAAGATCGGCGAGACGGTCGACATCTCCTACGTCGACCAAGACAGAGGTGGAATCGACCCCCAGAAGACGTTGTGGGAGGTCGTGTCCGACGGGCAGGACTACATTCAGGTCGGCCGCACCGAGATCCCATCGCGCGGCTACGTGTCGCAGTTCGGCTTCAAGGGCCCCGACCAGCAGAAGAAAGCCGGCGTGCTCTCGGGTGGAGAGCGCAATCGCCTCAATCTCGCGCTCACCCTGAAGCAGGGCGGAAACCTCCTGCTCCTCGACGAGCCGACAAACGACCTCGACGTCGAAACCCTGTCGAGCCTCGAGAACGCCCTGCTCGAGTTCCCCGGATGCGCCGTGGTGATCACACACGACCGGTGGTTCCTCGACCGCATCGCCACGCACATCCTCGCCTACGAGGGAACCGAGGAGGCGCCGGCCAGCTGGCACTGGTTCGAGGGTAACTTCGAGAGCTACGAAGAGAACAAGATCGAGCGCCTCGGTCCCGACGCAGCGAAGCCGAACCGCTCCGCCTACCGCAAGCTCACCCGCGACTGAGGTCGGTCTCGATGCGCCTGCACGTGCCGATCCGCCTGCGCTGGTCTGACCTCGACGCCTACGGGCACGTCAACAACGCCGAGATGCTGCGTCTCCTCGAGGAGGCGCGCATCGAGGCGTTCTGGACTCCCGATCCGGATTCGGTCGAGTCAGCGGCCGGTGCATCGACGGCGGTGCTCGACGGTCGTCCGGGTTCAGACACGCTCACGCTGATCGCGCGCCAAGAGATCGAGTACCTCGCACCGGTGCCGTACCTCAGGCAACCCGTCGACATCCAGCTGTGGATCGGCCGCCTCGGCGGCGCGAGTCTCGAGGTCTGCTACGAGGTGTGCAGCCCGATCGGCGTCGCGCCGAGCGTCGTGTTCACGCGGGCCACGACGACCATCGTGCTGGTCGACGCGACGACACAGAGGCCGAGGCGCATCAATGACACCGAGCGGGCGGCCTGGGAGCCGTATCTGGATGCCCCGGTGGAGTTCACGAAACGCGCTCGTTAGGGGGAACCCGCACCATCCCCTCCTGGGCGACGCTCGCAAGCAGCAGGCCGTCCCGCGAGTAGATGCGTCCGAGCGACAACCCGCGGCCGCCGTGGCCACTCGGCGATTCCTGCACGTAGAGCATCCACTCGTCGACGCGGCCGAAACGGTGCCACCACATGGCATGGTCGAGGCTCGCCGTCTTGAGCCCCGGGGTGACCCAGGCGATGCCGTGACGCCGATAGATCGGTTCGAGGATCGTGTAGTCGCTGGCGTACGCCAGTGCGGCACGGTGCAGGTTCGGGTCGTCGGGCAGCGGCCCCAGCGTCTTCATCCACACCGCCTGGTGCCCTACAGGCTGGCCCTCGACCGAGAGATAGATGGGCGAGTCGACGTGGCGCATGTCGAAAGGTCGTTCCGTGGCCCAGAAGCGCGCCACGGGGTGATCGATGCCAGCCAGCCGCTCGGCCGTGCTGGGAACATCTTCGGGCCGGGGGATGTCGTCGGGCATGTCGATCTGGTGGTCGAGCCCCTCGTCTTCGGTCTGAAACGAGGCGATGATCGACAGGATCGGGATGCCGTCCTGGTAGGCCTGGGTGCGGCGAGTAGCGAACGAGCGCCCGTCGTGAATGCGGTCGACGGCGAAGGTGATGGGTTTGTCGATGTTTCCGGGTCGCAAGAAATAGCCGTGCATCGAGTGAACGATCCGGTCGTCGTCGACCGTGCGCATCGCGGCGGTGATCGACTGCGCGAGCACCTGCCCGCCGAAGACGCGACCCTGCGGCATCCATTGCGACGGGCCCGTGAAGATGTCCTCGCTCGTGCGTGCGCCGGTGTCGGTGAGGTCGAGGGCACTCAGGAGCCCCTCCAGCGGTGTAGCACGGGTCGAGTCGGACATGCGGCCTCCAATGATCTGCGTTCCAGTGAAGTAGTTTAGACAGCGAGATGGTCCAGTCATTCGCCCTTGTAGATTCGCCCTCGCTCGGCGACCTCAAAGTGTTCCTCGGTCGTTCAGCTCGTCTAGATCAGGGCGGTGTGCGGCTGATCGGCGGATCCGGAGTGCTGGCCGTGTATGCGCCCGTGCTCCATCCTCGTGGACTCCTCGACGATGCGCCCACCGTGCTCGGCCTTCGCACCTTCGCGCTCGCTGAGAGCGCCACGTTCGACGTCGTCGTCTCGGCTCGACAGATGCTCGATCGTCTCGCGCTGCTCTCGGTCACCGTCAACCACGACGACGGGCCCATCGGAGTGCTCATTCCGCCGCCGGACTCGTCGCCCGCCTGGGTCGGCATCTCGCCGCCCAGGGGCGGATGGCTGCCCGTCGGCGAGATTCCCGCCCCTGTGCTCGAATCAGCGGCCCGCGCCGGCGTCGCCGAGGTCGCCGCGGCGCTGCCGGCCGACACGGGCGAGCAGCTCGTGCACAGGGTACGCGCCGAGGTGTGGGGTCGGGCGATTCCGGATGTCGTGCCGTCGATACCCGCGGGCGTCGGTCTCGCCGCCGACAGCCTGGGCTTCCTCCGCACCGACGAACCCGCACGCATCCTCGTATCAGGTGCCTGGACTCGCGTGTCGACCAGGCGCGGCCACGTGCTTGCTCGCTGAGCCCGCCGTGGCCAAGCGATCGTACTCGTCGCCGAGGAGACGACCGATCCGGCCGCGCTGAGCGCGCTTACTCGCGCGTCGCCCGGTGCACCGAGGCCGATCAGAAGGTCTCTCGCCAGTCCAGAATGGCCGCAGCGACGTCGTCGAGGTTCGACTCGAGCAGGAAATGGCCCCCGTCGAGCAACTGGATCCGTGCATCCGGAGCGTCGCGCCTGAACGCCTCCGCGCCGGCTGCGGCGAAGATCTCATCGTTCCGGCCCCAGATCGCGAGCACGGGCACGCCGGATGCCCGGATCCACTCCTGCAGAGCCGGATACAGGTCCCGATTGCTTGCATAGTCGCGGAAGAGAGCCAGCTGTGCACGGTCTACACCCGGGCGGCCGAGGAGCGCGAGGTCGTGCTCCCACGCGTCGGGATCGACTGTCGTGGGATCGGGCACGCCGTGGGTGTACTGCCATTCGACGGCCTCCCGACCGAGTGCAGGCCGCAGCGCCTCTCGTGTCTCGACGGAGCGCTCGGACGCGTCGGCCCAGATGCCGTCCCAGAATTCGGGTACGAAACCCTCCTCGTATGCGTTGCCGTTCTGAGAGATGACCCCCTCGGCGGCGGTGGGATCGGCGAGGGCGAGTCGCCAACCGATCGGCGCGCCGTAATCCTGCACGTAGATCGTGTACCGCTGCACACCGATGCTCTGGATGAACTCGCGCGTCACCGCGGCCAGCTCGTCGAATGTGTAGTCGAACTCGCCGATGTCCGGTGCCGACGATCGGCCGAAGCCGATGTGGTCGGGCGCTATGACCCGGTACTGCTCCGCCAGTGCCGGGATGAGGTGCCGAAACATGTGCGAGCTCGCGGGATATCCGTGGAGCAGGAGGAACACCGGCGCATCGGCCGAACCGGCCTCGCGCCAAAAGACGTCGAGACCGCGGATGGAGGTCGTTCGGTGACGGACTGAGACCATGGGTAACCTCTTTGAATTGTTTTACCGGTTAGTTCGACGCTAGCATGGGTTGATCCAGTCAAACAAACGAAGTCAGAGGTGCCGGTGGTGAAGGACGAGGAGCTGCTGCTCCGGGTGCTGAACAGCGCGCCGGTGACCGGTGGCGTCGTGGTCGATGAACTGGATGACGCTCGCGGCGTCGAGCTCGTTCGGCGCTTGGGTGGATCAGGGTCGACGCGCGAGATGGAGCAGCTCCGACGGGTGCGTGCCGCTCTTCACGCCGTCGTCCGGGGTAGCACTGCCGACGGACGACACGAATTGGCAGCCATTCTCGGAAGCGCCGTGCGCATCCCGCGGATCACCCCCCTGGGTGTGCAGTGGGAGCTGCAGGCTCCTACAGACGACCAGCTCGGCGTGCGGACCGTGCTCGCCTGGTCTGCCGTCATCGAGCAGTTTCCCGGCCGCCTGCGGGCGTGCGCCAACGAGGCATGCAACCTCTTTCTCATCGACCACAGCCGCCCGGGCATGGCCAAGTGGTGCTCGATGGCGAGTTGCGGCAATCGCATGAAGGCGCGCGCTCACGCCGACCGGGCTCGGTTGTCATAGCCTGAACCCGAGCGTCAGTCCTCGAAGGTGTTCACCATCGCGTGGGCCGCGCGCTCGAGGTATCCCCAGAGCGCAGCGTCCTGAAGGGGCGAAAGCTGGAGGGTGTCGAGGGCTGCACGCATGTGCGTGAGCCAGCGGTCGCGGGCATCGGGATTGACCTTGAACGGCATGTGCCTCATGCGCAGCCTCGGGTGCCCGCGCTTTTCGCTGTAGGTGCCCGGGCCGCCCCAGTATTGCTCGAGAAAACCGGTGAGGCGCTGGATGGCACCCTCATGGTCTTCTTCAGGGTACATCTCGACGAGCACCGGGTCTGTCGCGACGCCGTCGTAGAAGGCACGCACCAGCTTCTCGAACGTGGCGCGACCCCCGACCTCGTCGTAGAACGACCGGGAGAGGGCCGAGTCGCCGTTCTGCGAAACCCGCAGGGTGATGGGCGACGGCTCCGAAGGAATCGACATGTCAGCTCTCTGTCTTCGTGGACCGGGCAGCGGTGTTCTCGTCGACCGTGGTCGTGAGGGGAACGGGCTTGGTCTTCGGGGTACGCGCGCCGGTGACGCTCGCTGCGCCCTCGAAACCGGAGAGCACGATGCTGTTGAGGGCTGGCAGCCGCACGTCCATCTCGTCGAGCGCGCGCTTGAGGCGCATCCGCAGCTCGCGGGCGACCGTGTCTTTCGACGACGTGCGGGTCTTCACGACGAGCCGGATGACGAGGGCCTCGGCTGAGATCGACTCGAGACCCCAGATCTCGGGCTTCTCCATGATCAGGCTTCGGTATTTCGGGTTGGCGGCCAGGGCGACCGCCGTCTCGAGCATCTTCTGCTGAACGGCGTCGACGTCGGTGTCGTAGGGCACGGCGAGGTCGATGATGACACGCGCCCAGCCCTGCGACATGTTGCCGACACGCAGAATCTCTCCATTGCGCACGAACCAGAGCGTGCCGTTCACGTCGCGCACCTGGGTGACCCGGATGCCAACGGCCTCGACGACGCCCGTGGCTGGCCCGAGATCGACGACATCACCGACGCCGAGCTGGTCCTCCATCACCATGAAGAGGCCGTTCAACACGTCTTTCACGATGTTCTGCGCGCCGAAACCGAGGCCCGCACCGAGGGCGGCCGTCAGAATCGCGAGCGATCCGATGATGTTCGGATCGATCGTGGTGACGATGAGGATGAGCGTCACCACGACGACCGTCACGTTGACCATGTTCGTCAGAACCGTTCCGAGGGTGCGAGTGCGCTGCACCACGCGCACGGCGGCCAGCGGTGACGCGAGCAACGCCTGCGTGTCTTGAACGTTCTGCTTCTTCTTGACGCCCGAAACGACCTGCTGCACGACGCGTTTGATGACGAAGGTCATCAGCGCCCGGATCGCGAAGGCGAGAGCGATGATGATCACGATGTTGATCGGCGTGCCCCAGATCTCCATGAAGGAGTTGAAGCCGGTCCAGAATGCGTTCCAATCCATATTCACGCCACTCTACTGATCGAGTCCCACCACAAACTGTGCGCGTTCCCATTCGCGGATGAGGAAGAAACCACGACACGCCGCCTTTCCTGGCGTCGCACCACGGCGTGTCTTCAGATTTTCCTCATCCGCGAAAGGGCGGAGTGTTCTAGTCGGCGTCACGTGCCTGCGCGGCGATCGCTCGGTCGACGCCGGCCAGGTTCTCGATGACGAGGCGGCGCAGCGCCGGGGGCTGCTCCGAGTTCGCTTCGAGCCAGGCGCGTGTCGCGTCGCGAAGGCGTGAATCTGCCAGCGCCGCCGGGTACAGGCCGTTGATGAGTGCCGCTGCGATGCCGTAGCTGCGGGTCTCCCAGATGGTGACGAGCGAGTCGAAGTAGCGGGCGACGAACGGTTCGAGCAGCGCCGTGTCGTGGGCGCGCTGGAACCCCAGCGCCGTGGCACGAACGATGGCGTTGGGCGCCTCGTCTGTGTCGAGGAGCGACGCCCACGCGGCGCTCTTTCCCTCTGCCGTGGGGATCGCGGCAGAGGCGTGAGCGGCCGACTGGGCTCCGGATGCCGTGTTGTCGTTCTCGAGGGCCGCGGCGATCTCGTCGTGGCCGGCTTTGCCACCCGCGACGAGGGCGATCAGCAACTCCCAGCGCAGGTCGGTGTCGATCTCGAGCCCGTCGAGGCTCACCTGTGCGTCGCGCAGCGACGCGACAGTTGCAAGCTGCTCGTCGGTCGAGGCGAGGGCGGCGAAGAAGCGCACGAACTGGAATTGCGCATCGGAACCCGCGTCGGCGGCCTGGGCCAGCGACCACAGCTCGTCGGCGGCCACCTCGATGACCTCGGAGCGGGCATCCGGTGCGATGTAGTTCGTGCTGGTGAGCACGAGCTGGTTCAGCGCGGTGCGCAGCGTGGTGCTCTCTGATTCGGTGGCCACATTTGCGAGCACCAGGCGAATGAAGTCGCGTGCGCGGGTCTCGGCGTCGCGGGTCGAGTCCCAGGCCGAGCCCCACAGGATGGCGCGGGCGAGCGGACTGGTGACGGCTGCGAGACTCTCGAGCGCGACGGCGAGCGAGGCGTCGTCGAGGCGAACCTTGGCGTACGCCAGGTCGTCGTCGTTCAGCAGCACGAGGTCGGGGCGGCGCTCTCCGACGAGTTCGGCCACCTCGGTGCGCTCGCGATCGACGTCGAGCTCGACGCGCTTGGTGCGAACCAGTGCGTCGCCGTCGAACGAGTAGAAACCGATCGCGAGGCGATGCGGGCGAATCGTCGGGTACTCGGCGATGGCGGTCTGCAGCACGTCGAACGACGTGATCACGCCCTCGTCGTCGACCCCGATCTGCGGGCTCAGCGTGTTGACGCCGGCCGTTTCGAGCCAGAGCTTCGACCACTCGCCGAGGTCGCGACCGCTCGTGGTCTCGAGCTCGGTCAGCAGGTCGACGAGCTCGGTGTTGTCGAACGCGTGGGCCTCGAAGTACCGGGCGACGCCGGCCATGAACTCGGTCTGGCCCACCCAGGCCACGAGCTGCTTGAGCACCGAGGCTCCCTTGGCGTAGGTGATGCCGTCGAAGTTCACCTGCACGTCTTCGAGGTCGTTGATCGTGGCGACGATCGGGTGGGTCGAGGGCAGCTGGTCTTGACGGTAGGCCCAGCTCTTCTCGGTCGAGGCGAAGGTGGCCCACGCCTCCGTCCACTCCGTCGCGTCGGCGGTGGCGAGAGTCGACATGTACTCGGCGAACGACTCGTTCAGCCACAGGTCGTTCCACCAGCGCATGGTCACGAGGTCGCCGAACCACATGTGCGCGAGCTCGTGCAGCACGGTGACGACCCGGCGCTCACGCACCGCGTCGGTGACCTTCGAGCGGAAGACGTAGGGCTCGGTGAACGTGACGGCTCCGGCGTTCTCCATGGCACCCGCGTTGAATTCGGGCACGAAGAGCTGGTCGTACTTGTCGAAGGGGTACGGGTAGGCGAATTGCTTTTCGTAGAACTCGAAGCCCTGGCGGGTCTTCTCGAAGATGTAGTCGGCATCCATGTACTGCGACAGCGACGCGCGGGAGAAGACACCGAGGGGGATGACTCGGCCGTCGCTCGAAGTCAGCTCGCTGCGCTCGACCACGTAGGGGCCGGCGATGAGCGCGGTGATGTACGAGGAGATTCGCGGCGTGGGCTCGAACATCCACGTCGCGCTGTCGGTGCCGTCGATGGCGACGGGCTCGGGCGTGGGCTGGTTCGACACCATCTGCCAGTAGGCAGGGGCGGTCACGGTGAACGAGAACGTGGCCTTCAGGTCGGGCTGCTCGAACACGGCGAACATGCGCCGCGAGTCGGGCACCTCGAACTGGCTGTATAGGTAGACCTCGCCGTCGACCGGGTCGACGAAACGGTGCAGGCCCTCGCCGGTGTTGGTGTACTCGGCGTCTGCATCGACGACGAGCACGTTGTCGTCGGCCAGGTCGTCGACGCGGATGCGCACGCCGTCATTCACGGCCGACACGTCGAGCGACCGGCCGTTCAGGGTGACCGAGTGCACCGACCGCGTGATGGCATCGATGAACGTCGCGGCACCGGCGGTCGCGGTGAAGCGCACCGTCGTCGTCGACCGGAACGTCTCATCCCCCTGGGTGAGATCGAGGACCACGTCGTAGCTCGAGACGGTGACGATGGCGGCGCGCTCCTGCGCTTCGACGCGGGTGAGGTTTTCTCCAGGCACTGGTGACTTCTTTCGTACTCGAGTGAGTTGTGGCGCGCGGGCTCGTGGCCTGCGGCGCGTGACCCACCCAGCCTATCTTCGAGACCCGCGGCCCTCAGTAAACTCATCCCATGCGCATCCATATCGCCACGGATCATGCCGGACTCGACTTCTCCCAGACCATTCAGCAGCATCTCGCATCCCTCGGGCACGAGGTGGTCGACCACGGCCCCTCCAGCTACGACCCGATCGACGACTACCCCTCCTTCTGCATCAATGCGGCGCAGGCCGTCGTGCGCGACCAGCAGGCCGGCATCGAGGCGCTCGGAGTCGTCTTCGGCGGATCGGGCAATGGCGAGCAGATCGCCGCGAACAAGGTCACGGGTGCGCGCGCGGCCCTGGTCTGGAACCACTCGACCGCAGTGCTGGCCCGACAGCACAACGACGCCAACGTCATCTCCATCGGCGCCCGGCAGCACACGGTCGACGAGGCCATGAGCCTCATCGACGCCTTCGTGGCCGAGCCGTTCTCGTTCGAGGAGAGGCATGTGCGACGCATCGCGCAGCTGGCCGAGTACGAGGCCACCCATGCCATCGGGGGCCACCCCGTCGATCCGGCCTGACCCATGCCCGAGGGACACTCCGTACATCGCATCACCCGGCAGTTCGCCCGCAACTTCGTCGGCCGCCGCGTCGAATCCTGGTCGCCGCAGGGGCGCTTCGCCGAGGGTGCGGCGATCATCGACGGCCGCACGATGACCGCTGCGAAGGCCGTCGGCAAGCAGATGTTCCTCGAGTTCGATGGCGTTCTCTGGCTGCGCGTGCACCTTGGCATCTACGGCGCCTGGGACTTCGCGGGCGACATCATTCGAGACGCCACCGTCGCCGCGGCGAACGGGCGCATGGGCCAGACGAACCAGCGCGGCACCGTCGTCGACGAAGACGGCGAGGACTCGATCTCGAGCATCGGAGCCCCCAGGCGCGCACGGCTGCGCATGTCCGAGCAGGAACAGCTCGGCGACGACATCACCGAGTGGCCTCCGGCGCCGGTGGGAGCGGTGCGGGTGCGCCTGCTGACCGATACAGCGGTCGCCGACCTGCGCGGCCCCACGGCGTGCGAGATTCTGGATGCGGCCCAGGTCGCCGCGGTCATCGCGAAGGCCGGGCCCGATCCGCTTCTCGAGACCACGCCGAAGGCCCGGCGCGCGGCAGAAGGCCGCTTCACCGCGGTGGTGCGCACGAAGCAGACGCCCATCGGCCTGCTGCTGATGGACCAGGCGGTCGTCAGCGGCATCGGCAACGTCTACCGGGCCGAGCTGCTGTTCCGGGCCCGGCTCAACCCGCACACCCCGGGAAAGCTCGTGCCCGAGGACACTGTTCGCCGGCTGTGGAAGGACTGGACGAAACTTCTCACCATCGGGGTCGAGACCGGCCAGATGATGACCATGGACAGGCTGTCGAAAGCCGACTACCAGAAAGCACTCGCCAAGCGAGACGACCGGCACTGGGTGTACAAGCGAGACGGGTTGCCATGCCGCGTCTGCGGAACGAACATCGTCGTCGAGATCATGGGTGGCAGAAAGCTGTACTGGTGCCCGAAGGACCAGGCCTGACATGAGAAGAACCCCTGCCTTCGCGCTCACCGACGACGCCGAGCTGCGGCGCCTCGTCACGCTGAATCCGTGGATCACCCTCGTGAGCCACACGTCGAAGGGCCTCGTCGCGTCGCACTACGCCGTGCTGCTCGATGACTCCCGCGACGAGCTCGCCATCGTCGGGCATGTCGGGCGCCCCGACGAACGGCTGCACGAACTCGGCCAGCACGAGGTGATGGTGATCGTGCAGGGGCCGCACGGCTACGTCTCGCCGTCGTGGTACGACGCCGACCCGGCCGTTCCCACCTGGAACTTCATCACGGCGCATCTGTCCGGTGTTCCCCAGATTCTCGATGCAGACGAGAACCTGCGCGTGCTCGATCGACTCGTCGAACACTTCGAGCAGCACGTCGACGCGCCGCGGCTGATGCGCGGCACGGCCGAGAACTCCGCGTACGCAGACGCGATCAGCGCGGGCACAGTGGGCTTCCGTCTCGTTCCGACGCGGGTCGAAGCGAAGTCCAAGCTGAGCCAGAACAGGCCGCCGGAGACAGTCGATCGGATCATCTCCGAGCTCGAGGGCGACGGGCCCTACGCGAGCGGGGCGCTCGCGGCCGAGATGCGACGAGTGCGAGGAGAAAAATGACCGGATCAGTGCTGCTGGCGGGGGCGCGGCTTCCGGGCGGGGCCCCGGTCGATGTGCACGTGGCCGACGGCCGCATCGAGTCGGTGGGCGCAGCCGGTGCTGTGCCGCGCGATCCATCCGAGCGGGTCGTCGAGCTCGACGGACGATTCGTGGTTCCCGGCCTCTGGGACAAGCACGTGCACGCCACCCAGTGGGCGCTCGTCTCGCGCAGGTTAGACCTGGCCGCGGCCGAATCAGCGGCGGATGCCGTGACCACCGTCGCCGAAAGGCTCAGGCTCGAGAATGCGACGGCAGACACGGATGCCGACACCCTCGTCGGATACGGGTTCCGCGACGGGCTCTGGCCCGACGCCCCGCATCGCGCGCTGCTCGACTCTGTCACGGGCACACGTCCGGTCGTTCTCGTGAGCGCCGACCTGCACTGCTGCTGGCTGAACTCCTCGGCGCTGGCGCAATACGGCCGATCCGAGCATCAGACCGGGCTGCTTCTCGAGGACGACTGCTTCGCCGTCACGCGCACGCTCGGCGCCGTGGAGACCCAGACCCTCGACGGCTGGGTGCGCGACACGGCCAAGGCGGCCGCCGCACGCGGCGTCGTGGGTGTCGTCGACCTCGAGATGTCGTGGAACGTCGACGACTGGACCCGTCGCATCCGATCGGGTACGACCGAACTGCGGGTGCGGTTCGGAATCTATCCGCAGCACCTCGACCGGGCGATCGATGCCGGCCTCGTCACCGGTGCCGTCATCGCCGGCACGGGTGGCCTGCTCCAGGTCGGACCGTTCAAGGTCATCACCGACGGTTCGCTCAACACCCGCACCGCCTACTGCTTCGACGAATACCCCGGTCTCGAGGGGCAGCGCGACTCGCGCGGACTTCTCACCGTCGCCTACGACGAGCTCGTGCCGCTGCTTCGCCGTGCAACGCACGCCGGGCTCGTTCCCGCCGTGCACGCGATCGGCGACCGTGCCAACAGACTCGCCCTCGACGCATTCGAGCGCCTCGGTGTCGGCGGAAGCATCGAGCACGCTCAACTCGTCGACGAGGCCGACTTCGAGCGCTTCGCCCGGCTGGGTGTCATCGCGGGTGTGCAGCCGGAGCACGCCCTGGACGACCGCGACGTCGCGGACAGGTACTGGCCGGGACGCACCGGCAGGGCGTTCGCCCTCGCGTCGTTGCTGGGGGCCGGGGCCGAACTCGCCCTCGGCTCGGACGCGCCGGTCGCTCCTCTCGACCCGTGGGTGACCATCGCGGCCGCTGTCGCGCGCACGGGCGACGATCGCGCACCGTGGCATCCCGAGCAGGCCATCTCCGTCGAAGACGCACTAGTCGCTTCGTCGGACGGTCGCCGGTCGATCGCGACTGGCGGCCCCGCCGACATCGCCGTGCTCGACGTCGACCCGCTCGCGGCCAGCACAGCCGAACTGCGCCGGATGCCTGTGGCCGCGACGCTGCTCGCCGGCCGCTTTACGTACGACGCGCTCTGAACTCGCCGGGCCCGGGAGCGCTCAGCGGCGAGTTACCAACGACCAGGCGGCGCGGCGAAGCTCGGGGTAGTCGAACGCGATCGACCGCAGAATCTCGAAGTTCGACAGGCGCGGATCAGACGGATCTCGGTGCTCGACGTGGGCCGTGCGCAGGCCGATGACGACGCATTGGTCGACGGTGGGCAGCTCCGGCAGAAAATCCCACGGATCTTCGCCCTCGCGGCACCGGGCTTCGATTCCCGCGTCGAGAACGTCGCGGGCCTCCTGCCTGAGTTGCGCCAGGGCGAGCAGATCTTTTTGCACGCCACAAGGCTACGCGATGATGCCGACGTTCTCCCCGCGTTCATAGACGTGGGCGGCCGATCCGACGATGTTCGCGTCGGGAGTACCGACGATGTCATGGTCTTCGTTGTCATAGTCGAACAGGCTCAGAACGTGTCGCATCGCTTCCAGGCCGGCGCGCTTCTTGTCGTTGCTCTTCACGACCGTCCAGGGGGCGTTCTCCGTGTCGGCGAATTTGGCGGCGTGCGCCGAATTCGTCGAGGGGCTGGTGTTCGTGGTGTGTCTATTCGGCGATGTGCGCCGCAAGGAACCAGCGCGACTTCTCGAGGCCTCGGGCGATCTCGAGCACGACGTCTTGGCTGGTGAGGTCAATGTCGTTGAGCTCGGAGATGGCCTTGCGAACGCCCACGAGGGCGGCGTCGATCTGGGCGACCATGGCGGCGATCATGTACTCGGAGCGCTGGAAGCCCGGCTCCATGGTGGGAATGACGGTCTTCGAGGCGACGGTCTCGATGCGGGCGTCGAGCGGGAGGCCGAGGGCGACGACGCGCTCCGCGGCGAGGTCGGCCCAGCTTTGCGCGTGGCTCACGACGTTGTCGAGAAGCTCGTGCACGCCGATGAAGTTCGCGCCGCGGACGTGCCAGTGCGCCTGCTTGCCATTGATGGCGAGTGCCTGGAGGTCGACGACGATCGGTGCGAGGAACTGGGCCGTGGCGGCTGCGACGTCGGGGCTCGTCGAGCTGGTGGGAACGGTGACGGTTGTGTTGGTCATTGTGTGACTCCTATCGTGTCTGACCCGTTCAACCGTACTCAGCACAGAGTGTTCCGCAAGCAAGCTGAGGCTCGGCTAAGTCGGTGTTGACCAGCGGTTGATCCCCGGCAAATGCCGGATGGCGCGACAGTGCCTTCAGCGCAACGCCGCGATCGATCCGACGAACGACCTGAGATTGCGCACACGGTGCTCGTAGCGGGCCGCGACCGCGATCAGTACGATTCCCCCGACCCCGAGCCAGATCCACCACGGCACTGCCGAGTAGAGTCCGTGGATCCAAGGCCAGGACTGTGCCAGCGCGTGCGCGATCAGCACGACTGTTCCCATGACGAGGGGCGCCTGCCAGCGCACCGAGATGGCTACGACGATGACCGCGATGCACACCATGCCGAGCGCGATGACGCGCCAGAGGTCTGTGCTGCCGAAGTCGGCCAGAAGCGATGGAACGAGGAGCACGGCGATTCCGACGCCGAGGTGCGGCCACGACCGGGCGGCCGGGTCTCGATGCAGTGCGACGACGCCCGACACGATGAGCGCGAGCGCGAGCGGCGCGGTCGAGAGTTCGAACGGGTGTGCAGCCGACGCGGCCACACCGACGATGCCGACGATCGCCAGAAGAGAGATCGCCGTGTACTGCGACACACGGTCGAAGGGAACCCGTCGGCGCACCGCCGCAACGACGGAGACAACGAACAGCGCGATGCTCGCGAGGATGAGTCGCACCGGTGCGTACGTTCCGGGGAGAGCCGCCATGCACACGACGGAGCCGAGGCCGACGAGCGCGACGGCCACGGGAACGCCGAACTGGGCCACCCGGAACGGCTGGGCGCGGCGTCGAGTCCACACGATCGAGATGGCGACCAGGGCGAGCACGGCGGGAACGACCCAGAGTTCGGGGATGGGAGTGGCGTTGTCGACCGCATCGCGCAGGGTGCCCGCGCCGCCGACGACGACGAGGATGGTGATTGCCACGACCAGAACACTGTCGCGCACGAGGATTCCGCGGACGATCCGGGGAAGCACGAGTGCAGCGGCGGTGAGGACGGCCGCAACGGCGAGAAGCACGATTCCGCGCACGGGCGATCCGATTCCGCGCACGGGCGATCCGATGATCGCGGGCACCGCCGAAGACCCGAGAGCGGCGACGAGGGCGAGCGCGAAGAACGTCGAACGACCCGCGACCGCCGCCGCCGCATGGTTGCCGAACACCGCAATGGCTGCGGCGATGCTCAGCAGCAATCCGGCGACGGGGAGCGAATAGAGCTCGATGTCGGCGACCCCACGGAAGAGCAGGAATTGCCACAGCCCTGCAACCGCGAGGATGCAGGACGGGACGATGAAGTATCGACGGGGGGCCAGGCTCGTGAACGGGTTGCCGTCGCCGAAGGCGACGACGAGCGGTGCCACGGCGAGCAGCAGGAGGATCACCCAGGTGCCGTCGTCGTCATTCGTGACTGCGCGCACGACGGCGACTATGGCCACGAGGGTCGTCGCGCTCTGCCAGGCGATGCGGGCCGAGCCGCGCAGGCCCGTTGTCGCTCGGCCGAAGACCAGCACTCCGACAGTCGCCGACACGGTGGCTGCGACGGGCCCTGCGAGGTAGTCGCCCAAGAGACCCGACGACGGCTCGGCAGCGGCGGCGGCAGCCGCGAGTGCTGCGGCCGCCGCCAGGGGAGCGACGGAGGCGAGAACGACGCGCTCGACGAACGTCGCAGTGGAGGCGCGAAGCTGCCACAGCACACCGGCGATCGCGACGAGTGCCGGGATTGCGATGCGGGCCACGTGATCGCTCGTCGATGTTGCGGCTGCTGCAACGGCGACGACAGAGCTGATGATCGCGACGGGCAGGGCGACGATCGCGGCGGCGCGCAGGTCGGCTGTGCCCCGAGCCGCGCGACCGGTTTGTCGGCGCACGATGAAAGGTGTCACAGACAACAGGAGCGTGGAGATGATGCCGGGGATTCCGACGAAGTCGATCGGGCTCGCAGACACGAGATCGACCAAGAACACACCCGTGCGCAGGCCGGAGAACCAGGGCGCCACCAGGGTCGCCTCGACGAACAGCAGGGCGGCGGCAACAGCCGTGAGCGCGGCACGCGCAACCCGCTGCCCGAGGCCGTCGGACGCGATGGCGTAGCGGGCCGCGACGATAAGGCAGGCTGCCGCGAGCACCGCCGACAGCCACAGGCCCGCGCTGGCCTGAGCGAGCACGACGACGGCGAGCGTCGCGACACCCAGCGCGATCGCCGCCGGCACCCGTGCGGCCGGCGCGCGCCGTCGACGCGTGACCAGAAGTAATGAGAGGCCGGCGAGGGCCACCAGCAAGTATGCGAGCAGAATCAGGAGAACGCTGCCCCCGTGGCTGGCTGCGGCAAGCAGGGCCAGGGCGGCCAGGCTGGCCACCACGGCTCGAGCGGCCTTCGGCAGGCGCACAAGTCGGATGGCGGTCGCTCCGAGAATTGCGGCGATGCCCGGAGCGAGGGCCGCAGCCCACGCTCCGGCGCCGGGGAGTGTGTCGATGGGGTCGCTCGGGGCGGCCTCCCACAGGGAGTACCGAGGAACAAGGGAGCTGAGAATGTGCACGAGCGCACAGCCGACACCGGGCAGAGTTGCGACCGCGGCGACGAAAAGGGCGGGGCCTTGTGCCCAGGTCAGGATTCGCTTCGTCGCCGGATTCGACGAATGGCGCGCGAGCACGACGAAGGCCGTGGCCACGACGCCGGCCGCAGCCCCGGGCATCCACAGGGCCCATTCGATCGGTGCCTCACGAAGAATGGCGACGGCCGGAGCCAGCGCGACCGAGAGTCCCAGGAGTGCCGATGCCGTGCTGCACCAGGCCGCCGTGCCCGACTCGCGGCGCAGCCGCAGAGCGAACGCGCCCCAGACGAGTGCCGCAACCGCGTAGGCCACGACGGATGATCCGGGAATTTGGGGAAGAAGCAGGGCCGAGGGAACGAGCGCCGCCGCCACCGAGCCGAAGCCGATCGAGCGAACGAGTACCGGCTCGACTCCCGGCTCCGCAGGGCGACGTACCAGCATGGTGGATGCGCCGGCGGCCACCAGACCCGCCCACCAGGCGAGACCGGCGTCGAGAGGGTTCAGGGCTCCGATGACGACAAGAGCCAGGCCCGTCGGGAGGAGCAGCAGGCTGCCTATGCGCGCGAAGCGCAGCCCGCTAATCCTGCGAAGAGCCGCGAGAAGGCTCGTCATGACGATGAGGCCCGCGCCCAGGAAAAGAGCCGGATCGACGGCGGCGGAGCCGAACAGCTCTGCGCCGCGAACGAAGCCGACTGTTCCGATAAGGATGGCCGCTCCCGCAACTCCGACGCCCTCGCCCGTCGCGGGAAGACCCCGGCGTTTGAGTATCCACGCCGCTCCGAAGGCGACGAGACCGGCAAGGGCTGTGACGACGACGCGCACCTCGACGGTCGCGAACAGGTAGGCCACCGTGAGAAAAAACAGGGCGAAGACGGAGAGGAGCACGATGCCCGTCACGAGTAGAACGACCTGCACCCCCGAGCGTCGGGGCGCCGCCGGTATGGCATCGCGAACGGCCTCCGGTCGAGGGAACGGGGGAGTGGTCGCCGGAGTCGAGGCTGCGCCCGCGGCGGCCGCGACAGCGGCATCCGGAACGAACGCGGGCACCGGCGGCCCGACCGCGCGAGCCTGCGCGACCGACTCCGCCCGCGCGGTGAGCTGCTCGCTCCACATGCGCTCGATCAGCTCGCGCCGATGCTGTTCGATCTCGATGAGGGAGTTCGATGCCCTGATCAACTCGGCGGCGAGCGGCACGCCCAACTCGAGCCCGCAGGACTCGCAGCGGCTGCTGGGCAGAACGGCGAAGCAACGGGGGCAGAGGGAGGTGTCTACGAACGCCCGGGGTGTCGACGGCCAGGCGGCGCCGGACGAAGGAACTGGGGCAGGCACGAGGTCTGTCATCTGCACAGAGTGTCAGAGATCTCAGGGAGCCCACGGTCGACTCTCACGACCTGTGGAAAGACCGCTTCGGCACACGAAGAGCGCCGGGAAATAAATTCCTAGGGCCGTCTCTTTCGAAAACGAGGGGCTGACGAGAATCGAACTCGCATCATCTGTTTGGAAGACAGAGGCTTTACCACTAAGCTACAGCCCCGAATATGGGAGTGCGTGCCGCGAGCGGCACTGGAACATCGTAGTACACAGTCTCCCCGAGCGCGTAACCGAGGGCGGGAGAATGCTCAACGTCCCTGCACGCTGTGCAGTAGACTTGTCTAGGCCAATTCGCCCGGCACTACCCTCGTGCCAGACGCCCTGTGCGTCACCCGGTGACTGGCCTCGCGGGACTTGTGACGAGAACCGGGGCGTAGCTCAGCTTGGCTAGAGCGCCCGTTTTGGGGGCGGGAGGTCGCAGGTTCGAATCCTGTCGCCCCGACCACAGCGCGAGTTCCCAGTACCACTTGATCCAACCAAACGGTGCAGCACAGTACTAACCCAGCAGCACAGTACTAACCCTCAGGAGAAGCCCAACGTGAAGACCACGGTCGAACAGCTCACCCCGACACGCGTGAAAATCGCCATCTCGGTCACCCCCGACGAGCTGAAGCCCAGCATTGATCACGCCTACGGCCACATCGCCGAGTCGATCAACATCCCCGGCTTCCGCAAGGGCAAGGTTCCGCCGCCCCTCATCGACCAGCGTGTCGGCAAGGAGGCCGTGCTCGAGCATGCCGTCAACGACGGTCTCGACGGCTTCTACCGTCAGGCGATCACCGAGAACGAACTGCGCCCCCTGGGCAAGCCGTCCGCCGACATCGTCGAATGGCCCAGCAAAAAAGACTTCTCGGGTGACCTCGAGCTCGCCATCGAGGTCGATGTGCGTCCTGAGATCACGCTGCCCGACTACAACGACCTCGAGGTCACCGTCGACGCCGTCGAGGTCGCCGACGAAGACATCGCCACCGAGCTCGAGAGCCTGCGCAGCCGGTTCGGCACGCTCGTCACCGTCGACCGTCCGGCCAAGACGGGCGACTTCGCCCAGCTCGACCTGATCGCCACCATCGACGACGTCGAGGTCGACAAGGCGACGGGCATCTCCTACGAGGTCGGCTCGGGCGAATTGCTCGAAGGCATCGACGAGGCGCTCGACTCCCTCTCGGCTGGCGAGTCGACCACGTTCGAGGCGCCGCTGCTCGGCGGAGACCACGCCGGCTCCGACGCGCTCGTCTCCGTCACCCTGCTCGCCGTGAAAGAGCGCGAGCTTCCCGAGGCCGACGACGACTTCGCCCAGATCGCCAGTGAATTCGACACGCTCGACGAGTTGAAGGCCGACCTGAAGAACACGGTCGCCAAGCAGAAGGCGTTCGGCCAGGCATCCGCCGCCCGAACCAAGCTCGTCGAGACGCTCCTCGAGCAGGTCGATGTCGCCGTTCCTCCCGCGCTCATCGAAGACGAGGTGCACCGTCACCTCGAGAACGAGAACCGCCTCGAAGACGACGAGCACCGCGCCGAGGTCACCACCTCGAGCGAGAGCACGTTCCGCACCCAGATTCTGCTCGACGCCGTCGCAGAGCAGGAGAAGGTCAAGGTCGGCCAAGACGAGCTGACGCAGTACCTCGTGCAGAGTGCGGCACAGTACGGCATGGAGCCGAACGAGTTCGTTCAGGCGCTCGACCAGAGCGGCCAGATTCCCGCCATGGTCGGAGAGGTCGCCCGCAACAAGGCGCTCGCCATCCTGCTCGGCAAGGCCAAGGTCGTCGACACCGACGGCAAGACGATCGACCTCAAGGAGTTCGCGGCCGTCGTCTCCGAGCCCGGTGACGCCATCGACGAGCACGCCGGTCACGACCACGGCGACCACGAGGGTCACTCGCACTAACAGCGTCTCTCGAAGGGCCCGGCATGCACGCGCGTGTCGGGCCCTCCGCCGTTAAGCGAAACTGGTGAGCATGAAGCTCGCGGCGGTCCCCGACGGCCCGGTAGAGATCCCCGAGATCGTGGCCGCGCTGGCCGGCGACGGCATCCCGGTGCTCGTCTGGCGGAACACCGTCGCCGGCTGACGTTTCGTCTCGGCTCAAAGCAGTCTTCCGCGGGTTCTCGACTTCGGCGCAGACGCCAGACTCCTCCTCCCCAGCCCACTCGCATCCACTCGTCTGCAAAGCACCCGAGCCACCCTCGGTCGGTGCTTCTACGCCGACTGGATGCGCCCGTCACCGTCG
>NZ_CAXVWM010000090.1:0-10309 GCF_964263775.1 Agreia sp.
GAGAGTCGTCGTGGCGGCAGCAGATATCACGCACCTGAAGGTTCACTAGGCCCATGTCCGCCCCGAACGAGCCGCGCCCGAGCTACGGCGCGCTCATCCACGGATCCGACGCGCCGACCGAGGTCTACGCCGGCGCGGGGCGTTCGGCCGCGACGCCCCCTGTGCCGGCCCCGGCGCCGTCGGCCTACGGCGAGACCGTGGCGACCGAACGCATCCAGACCCCGCGTCGAACCGCGCCGGGCCAGCCCGGGCAGGGCGCACCGGATGCGACGGGCCCGGTTCCCGAGACGGCCGAACCCGAGCGCGTGGTCGCGAAGTTTCGCGCGCACGGCCGGCGCCTGTTCTTTCCGACGATCTTCGTGATCGCCGTGGCCGGGGCAACGGGCTATTTCTCCAACTGGTTTCTGGAGGATTGGCAGAACTGGGCCGTTCTCGCCGCGGGAGCGCTGCTTGCCGTTCTCTTCTTTCTCGTTCCGGCGGTGAAGTGGCTGAGCACCCGTTACGTCATCACTACGCGACGCATCATTGTGCGCCGTGGCCTGCTCGTGAACACGCGCAGCGAATTGATACTGGTGCGCGCCGGCGGCCTGACCGTGCGCAAATCGGTGCTGCAGGCGATGTTCCGCTCGGGAGACGTGCGCATCGGCACCGGCCCGGGAGAGTTCGCCGTTCTGAGGGATGTGCCCCGCGCCGACCTCGTCTCCGAGGTGATCGGCGACCTGCTCGAGTCGCAGCACGTGCCGTCTCAGGCGGTGCGTTTTCGGCGGCCAGACGCCGGCGACCCATGGTGGGACGAGCAGCAGCCTGCCCGATCGGAGTAGCCTCGGGTCATGTTGGAATTCAAAGGCGAGAAACTCGAACAGGTCTGGGTCGGCAACGAGCACGTGGCGAGCATCCGCGAGGCCTCGGGCCACGGTGAAGGCCCGTTCATCATCGAAACGGTCGACGGCGTCGAGATCCACCAGGCGGCCGACCTGCACCTCGCAGAGCTCTGGGTGGCGCAGCACTCCGACGGCATCCTGGGTCGCCCGAACTAAGCTGAACGCGTGAATAATCGCGTAGGGGTTATCGGTGGCGGTCAGCTGGCTCGAATGATGATTCCCGCGGCGGTGAACCTCGGCCTCGAGTTGAAGGTGCTCGCCGAGAACGCCGGGTCGTCTGCGGCGCTCGCCGCGAGCGAGGTGGGCGACTACCTCGATCTCGACACGGTTCTCGCCTTCGCCGAGACCGTCGACGTGGTCACTTTCGATCACGAGCATGTGCCGCAGGGCATCCTGCACGCCCTGGTCGAGGCCGGCCATGCCGTGCATCCTGGGCCCGACGCGCTGCTCTACGCGCAAGACAAGATCCTCATGCGCGAGAAGCTCGAGCAGCTGGGCGTGCCGGTTCCCATCTGGGCTGCGGTATCGGATGCCGCCGAACTCGCTGCGTTCATCGCAGACAACGGCGGCTCTGCCGTGGTCAAGACGCCCCGCGGCGGATATGACGGCAAGGGTGTGCGCGTCGTGTCGCACGTCGACGAGGTCGCCGACTGGTTTCTCGCCCTCGTCGAAGACGGCAACGGCGGGGCGCTCCTCGCCGAAGAG
This sequence comes from Agreia sp., assembly GCF_964263775.1. NCBI lineage: Bacteria > Bacillati > Actinomycetota > Actinomycetes > Micrococcales > Microbacteriaceae > Agreia > Agreia sp. The sequence goes on from NZ_CAXVWM010000090.1 coordinate 1,587, forward strand.
CGGGTCGATTTCACCCGCGAGCTCGCCCAGCTGGTCGCGCGTCGACCGTCGGGAGAGCTGCAGCTCTGGCGCGTCGTCGAGTCGATCCAGCGCGAAGGGGTGTGCGCCGAGGTCATCGCCCCGGCCCCGCGAAGCGCCGGTCGAGTGGCCGACGTCGCCGCCGACATCGCCACGACGATCGCGGAGGGAGTCGGCGTGACCGGAGTCTTCGCCGTCGAGCTCTTCGAGACCACCGACGAACGCCTGCTGGTGAACGAGCTGGCGATGCGCCCGCACAACACGGGCCATTGGACCATCGACGGATCGACCACCAGCCAGTTCGAACAGCACCTGAGGGCGGTTCTCGACCTGCCGCTCGGCGCCACCGGATGCCGCGACACCTGGTCGGTGATGGTGAACGTGCTCGGCGGGCAGGCATCCGGCACCCTGGCCGATCGCTACACGGCCGCGTTCGCCGACCAGCCCACCGTCAAATTCCACAACTACGGCAAGGCTCCGCGGCCCGGTCGCAAGGTCGGACATGTCACAGCCGGAGGCGACGACCTCGACCAGGTTGTGTTCGAGGCGCGTGCCGCAGCGGCTTTCTTCCAGAACTGACCTTTAGCATGGGCAAATGCCCGCTTCCATGCCCCTCGTCGGTGTCGTCATGGGGTCAGACTCTGACTTCTCCGTGATGGCCGACGCCGTCGCCGTGCTCACCGACTTCGGCATCGCCCACGAGGTGCAGGTCGTCTCGGCGCACCGCACGCCCGAGAAGATGATCGACTATGGTCGCACTGCTCGCGAGCGCGGCCTCAAAGTGATCATCGCGGGTGCCGGGGGAGCCGCTCACCTGCCCGGCATGATCGCTGCTGTCACGACGCTCCCCGTCGTGGGCGTGCCCGTTCCCCTCGCCCGGCTCGACGGCCTCGATTCCCTGCTGTCGATCGTGCAGATGCCCGCAGGCATCCCGGTCGCCACGGTCTCGATCGGGGGCGCCACCAACGCCGGGCTTCTGGCCCTGAGCATCCTGTCGACCTTCGACGACACGCTCGCCGGCAAGCTCGGCGACTACCGCGAATCTCTGACCGCCCTCGTCGAACAGAAGAACCAGGACCTGCAGGCGCGCCTATGACCACAGTCAATGCACCCATCCGTTATCCGGATGTGGCCTCTCCCAAAGTGATGACCGCTCGCGCCTGGGTTCTGGTCGTGCTCAACTTCGTGCTGCCCGGATCCGCCCAGGTGCTGGCCGGCAGCAGGCGTCTCGGCCGCTTCGGCCTCGGCTGCACGCTCGCCCTCGTCGGCCTGGCGATCGTCGCCGGCATCGTCTATCTCATCTGGCCCCAGGTGATCTTCTCGGTGTTCACGAACACCTGGAGCCTCTGGGCCGTGCAGATCATCCTCACCGCCTACGCTGTTCTCTGGGTCATACTCGCGCTCGACACCCTGCGCCTCGTTCGCCTCGTTCGCACCCGCCCGAAGGCGCGCGGCTGGATCGCCGGTTTCACCACGGTGCTCCTGGTGCTGTTCGCGGGCGGCGCGGGCTACGGGGCATACCTCGTGAACGTGACCCGCGACACGGTGGCCTCGATCTTCGCCGTGCAGGCGGCCGCAGAACCTCCCGTCGATGGCCGCTACAACATCCTGCTTCTGGGCGGTGACGCGGGCGCCGACCGCGACGGGCTGCGCCCCGACAGCATCACCGTCGTCAGCATCGAGGCCGACTCCGGCCGGGCCACGATGATCGGCGTGCCTCGCGACCTTCAGGAGGTGCCCTTCCCCGCAGACTCGCCCTTGGTCGGTTCCGACTACGACGAGAACGAGACGGGCGTCTACGACTGCGGTTCCGACTGCCAGATCAGCTTCCTCTACCCCCGCGTCGAGGCCTATGACCAAGACCTGTACCCGAATGCCGAGGCCGAAGGGTCGAACGCCGGTGTCGAGGCGACGAAAGACGCGGTCGAGGGCGCGCTGGGCATCACCATTCAGTACTACGTGCTGATCGACATGCAGGGCTTCGCGCAGCTCATCGACGCCCTGGGCGGAGTCGACATCGAGGTGAGCGAGCGACTGCCGATCGGCGGCGACGAGAACCTCGAACAGGTCGAGGGGTGGATCGAGCCGGGCCTGCAGCACATGGATGGCACGACGGCGCTCTGGTACGCGCGCTCGCGGCATTCGACCAGCGACTACGACCGCATGGGTCGCCAGCGCCAGCTGCAGACCGCGATCCTCACGCAGTTTCAGCCGGCCAACGTGCTGTCGAAGTTCCAGGGCATCGCATCCGCCGGAGCTGACGTCGTGAAGACCGACGTTCCGCAATCGACTCTCGCGTATTTTCTCGACCTCGCGATGAAGACCAAAAATCTTCCCATCGACAACGTCGAGCTCGTGCCGCCGCTGATCGACCCCGAGGAACCCGACTGGGCCACGGTTCACCAGACCGTGGCGGACGCGCTCGTGCTGAGCTCGTCGAAGACCGCCGCGCAGTAGGGGAGCAGTCTCCGAAACTTCGGTGCTGCAGAACTACAGGTCGGCGTGCAACTGCCAGACTTTCTCGGCCGAATCGCGCCAGCTGAAGGCACGGGCCCTGTCGTAGCTGCCCACCGACAACCGCTCGAAAAGCTCTGTGTCGCCCAACACACGGATGATCGCTTCCGCCAGCCGTTCGGGATAGCCCGCAGCGTCGCCTCGTTCGACCGATACGCTCGCTCCGGCCGTGACCTCGAGCAATGCCGGCACGTCGGAGTGGATTACGGGGGTGCCGAAGTTCATGGCCTCGATCACGGGCAGGCCGAATCCTTCGGCGAGGCTGGGGTAGATGAAAAGCGACGCGCGGTCGAGCAGCAGCGCGAGATCGGAGTCGGACACGAATCCTAGGGTGCGCACGCGCTCAGGGGGAAGGCCGGCTTCTGCGACGACGCGGGCGACATCGAGGTCTCCCCAGCCGTCGGGGCCGGCAATGAGGAGCGGCAGGTCGGGAACTCCGGGGCGCGCGAGGGCGGCGATCAGGGGAGCGAGGCCCTTGCGGGGCTCCAGGGTGCCCACCGTAAGCATGTACTCTGCCGGCAGGTCGAGCTCGGCAGCGCGTGCGTCTGCGTTCTCGGGCACGACGAGTTTCGAACTGACAGCGCCTCCGATCACTCGAACGCGATCGCCGAAGTTCACGAATTCGTGCAACTCGGCCGCGACGGCGTGAGTGGGCACGACGATAGCGTCGGCGTAGCGGCGCGCGCGCTTGGCGAGCCCCTTGTGCCAGGCGACGCCGTGTTTCGTGAGCGTCTCGGGATGGGTCCACGGAACGACGTCGTGGATCGTGACGGCCACCTGCTCACCGATCGAGTTGACCCTGTCGATTTTGCGTAGCGGTGCGAGCAGGCTCGTGGCGTGGATCATGCCGCGGCCCTTCGCCCCGGTCGAAAATCCATGCTGCCAGGCTCGTGCCAGTTCGCGGCGGGGCAACGGCAGCTGCGTGAGAGTCGCGAGTCCGGGTAGCCGGGCGAGCGTCTCGTCATAGGTGTCAGTCGGCACCTTCGACATGATGCCTTCGACGTCGCAACCGCGAGGTGCCGTGGCGATCAACTCACGTGTCAGTTCTTCTGTGTAGCGACCGATTCCCCCCGGTACTGTCGCCACCATCTGATCAATGATCACCCTGAGGGTTGTCATCAGTCTCCAAATACTTCCCGAGTGCACTGCAGACTGCAGCCCACGGGACAAGGGCGTATGGGTTCGAATTCCGCTCGGGACCTGCGACAGGTCTGTGAGAACCGGGTGGACAAGCCGCGGGGCGGAACGAACAAACGACGAACTGTCCGTGGCTCTGACCCTATCAGTGCGCAATGAGGCTACCTGAGAGGCTCCCCGGTAGACTTCTCGACCATGCGCGGAATCATTCTCGCCGGCGGCTCCGGCACCCGGCTCTGGCCCATCACAAAGGGCATCAGCAAGCAGTTGATGCCTATTTACGACAAGCCCATGATCTACTACCCCCTCTCGACGCTGATGATGGCCGACATCAACGAGATCCTCATCATTACAACGCCTGAATACAACGAACAGTTCAGGGCGTTGCTCGGCGACGGCAGCGATCTCGGCATCCGCCTCGAGTACGCCGTTCAACCGTCTCCAGATGGGCTCGCCCAGGCCTTCATCATCGGGGAGGAGTTCATCGGCGACGAGAGCGTCGCCCTCGTGCTCGGTGACAACATCTTTCATGGAACGGGCCTCGGTTCGAGCCTGCGCAACAACACGGCCTTCGGCGGTGCCCTGATTTTCGCTTATCACGTGGCCAACCCGCGTGCCTACGGCGTAGTCGAGTTCGACGATGCCAACGTGGCCGTGTCGATCGAGGAGAAGCCCGAAGAGCCCAAGAGCAACTACGCCGTTCCCGGTCTGTACTTCTACGACAACTCGGTCGTCGAGATCGCCAAGACGATCGAGCCCAGCGCCCGGGGCGAACTCGAGATTTCGACCGTCAACGAGCGATACCTCAACCAGGGAAATCTGCGGGTGCAGGTTCTCGACCGCGGAACGGCCTGGCTCGACACCGGAACATTCGAGTCGATGGTTCAGGCCACCGAGTTCGTTCGCGTCGTCGAAGACCGCCAGGGGTTCAAGATCGGCTGCATCGAGGAGATCGCGTGGCGAGCCGGATGGATCTCGGATGAGCAGCTTCGAACTCTCGCGGCTCCTCTCGTGAAGAGCGGCTACGGTGCATACCTCAACACGCTTCTCGATGCCCGCTGACGGATGACCCCAGACATCCTGTTCTCGAAGCCGTTTCACGCGCCTCGAGAGATGGAGAATCTTGCGCGCGTGGTGCACGGAGATCATGCTCACGGCGACGGCGACTTCACTCGCGCGGCCATGCACCGTCTCACCAATATCACCGGCGCCCGTGCGGCGCTGTTGACGACGTCGGGCTCGCACGCTCTCGAGCTGGCGAGCAAGCTGCTCGACCTCGGCCCTGGCGACGAGGTCATTTTGCCGAGCTTCACGTTTCCGTCGGCGGCGAATGCGGTCGCCCTGACCGGGGCCACCTGCGTCTTCGTCGACGTCGACCTGCGTTACGGCAACATCGATCCACAACAGGTCGCAGAGGCTGTCACCGCGCGAACGAGGGCGATCTCTGTGGTCAACTACGGAGGAGTCGCAGTCGACTTCGACGCGCTGACCTCTATCGCCGACGAGCACGGGCTCGCCCTCATCGAAGACAACGCGCACGGTCTCGGCGGCACGTACCGTGGCCAGCAGCTGGGCACGTTCGGTATCGTCGCAGCACAGAGCTTCCACGATACGAAGAACGTGCACTGCGGCGAGGGCGGTGCGATTCTCATCAACGACCCGTCGCTTGTCGAGCGGGCCGAAATAGTGCGTGAGAAAGGCACGAATCGAAGCCGGTTTTTGCGCGGGCAAGTAGACAAGTACACCTGGGTCGACATCGGGTCGAGCTACCTCCTGAGCGAGTACAACGCCGCCGTGCTCGACTCGCAACTCGAGTCCTTCACGCTTATCCAGGCGAAGAGGCACGCCGTGTGGAATAGCTACGCCACGCGCTTGCCCGTCTGGGCCACCGCCGAGAATGTGCGCCTGATGGAGGTGCCCGCGGATCGCCGCCACCCGGCGCACCTGTTCTTTGTTCAGGCCCCCGATCACGAGTATCAGGCGGCACTGCTCGCTCATCTCCGCTCGGTCGGCGTCATCGGCACATTCCACTACATTCCGCTCGACTCGGCGCCCGCGGGCCGGCGCCACGGTCGGCGCCTGCGTGAACTGACCGCGAGCCAACAGTTCTCTGATCGCCTGGTGCGGCTGCCCCTGTGGGCCGGAATGACCGACGGTCAGGTCGATCGCGTCATCGAGGCCGTCTCCTCGTTCCGCCGCTAGTCGTCCTCGCGTGACCGCCGAGTTCCGCCGGTAGGATCGGGGGAGCTTTCCGCCCATGTTCGAGGACGAAGAATCACCATGAAGACCGTTCTGCTGCGCCTCTCCGGCTTCACGGTCTTTCCGCTCCTCTCGCTCATCACGCCGTTCCTCCTTCTGCCGATCGTCTCAGGCATCGTGGGCGCCGACGGGGTCTCGAGCGTCATCTCGGGCCAGGCCATCGGCACCTTCGCGGCGACCGCACTGATGTGGGGCTGGAATGTCGACGGTCCCGTGGCTATCGCCCGTGCAATCACGCCCGACGAGAGGGCCGCGGTCTACCTCCGAAGCGTGCGCACGCGCATCGTGCTGCTGGTTCTCGCGCTGCCGGTCGCGTCGGTCATCGCGGCACTCGTCGCCGTGCCGGAGTTCCGCGTCGAGGCCGTGTCGATGGCGCTTGCCACCGCTCTGGTCGGCATGTCGCCGGCCTGGTTCTGCATCGGGCTCGGGCAGCCTCGGCTCCTCGCGTTCTTCGACACGATCCCGAGATTCGCGGCCACTCTGGTCGCCGTGCCCCTGCTGCTCGCCACCCAGCAGATCTGGGGCTACACGGTGGTGCTGGCGGCCGCAACGATTGTGAGTCTCGTGCTGTTCCATCTCCGTTTCTCGCCCGGGGGAGTGTGGCTGCCACGACCGCTCGGCGCAGCACTGCGTGATCTGCGCTCGCAGGGTCACACCGCCGGAATCAGCATGGCGGGCAGTGCCTACGCATCCACCCCTGCGCCGATAGCGACGGCGTCGACGAGCCCCCTCGCATCCGGCAGCCTGTCGACGGCGGACACGCTCTACCGCTTCGGACTCTTCACGGTCGTCGCGCTGGGCAACGCCTTTCAGAGCTGGACCATCGAACCCGGAGTCTCGAATAGGAGGCAACGGCACACGTTCGCCCTCTGGTCGCACGTCTGCCTCGGGGCCGCCGGACTGGTGATTCTGGTGCTCGCCGGGCCCTGGGTCAGCGAGATTCTCTTCGCCGGGCAGGCGCGTGCGACGGTCGAGGTGTGCCTCTACTACGGCATCGCCTTCTTCTTTCTGTCTGTAGGCACGCCCCTGATGCGCAACGTGTTGATCCCCGCGGGCCGACAGCGACTCATCCTTCGCTGGACGCTCATCTCGGCCGTACTCGGAATCACCGCGATGCTCGTGGCCGGGCTGTCGGGGCACGCGCCGCTCATCGCCCTCGGCATGGCGCTCAGCGAGGCCGTGCTGTGCGCGGCCCTCGCGGTGCCGGCGTTCCGCGAGCTGCGCCGCGAGAAAGAAGAGACCCGTGTCGAGTGAGCGGCAGGCTGTCTCCGGCGTCGTCGCGATCGTGGCCTCGTATCGCCCGGATGCCGAGTTGGTTGCCACCGCAGCGCTGCTGGCCGCGCAATTCGAACACGTCGTGGTGGTCGACGACGGGTCTCCTGGCGACTTCGCCGCCCGGCTCGACGCCATCGAGGCCACAGGTGCCCGCGTGATTCGGCGGCCTCAGAACGCGGGCATCGCAGCAACCCTGAACGCGGGCATCCGATCGGCGGATGAGAGTTGGCGACCCGACTACTTCGTGACTTTCGATCAGGACTCGGTGCCGGTCGACGATTACGCCGAACGGGCGCTCGCGACCTATCGCAAGGCCCGCGCGGCCGGCCGTAGGGTCGGCTTCGTCGTCGCATCGTCGTATAGCGGGCATCCGGTGCACACACGGGGTGAGGTGGCCGGTTTGGCGGTGGCTTTCGACCCGATGCAGTCGGGCTTCGTCATCGCCCGCGAGACAATCGAGTCGATTGGCGAGTTCGATGAGAATCTTGTGATCGACGGCGTCGACAGCGAATACACGGCTCGGGCGCGTGCAGCGGGTCTCGACGTGCTCGTGGGTGCCGGATGCGACATCCGGCATCAACTCGGTCGGCGCGACCCCGCGCGGCTGTTCGGGCGGCCGCTGCGCGTGCTCGGCCGACAGTTCAGCTACAACTACCATTCGCCCCAGAGGGTGTACTACATCGCGCGCAACGGCACGACACTGACGCGGCGCTACCTGCTCAAGGACCCGTCGTGGGTGCTGCGGCGACTGGTCGAGGAGTCGAAGGCGCATCTGCTGCGGCTCGCGTTCAGCCCGAACCGGCGAGCTCTCGCCCGTGCAATGGGTGCGGGGTATTGCGACTCGTTCCGGGGGCGCACGGGTGTGATGGCTTCGTCTCTGAGGCGACGGCTGTCGGGCTGAGCAGGCCGTGCTGACACGGAGACGCGGCGTCACATTGGGTGATCATGGTCTGCGCGCACATACCTCTATGCTGATCGATAGCAGTCGATCTGAGCTGCAGGATCGCGCAAATTACCAGGGGGATCAACATCAATTCCACAACAGATTGTCTCGCGAACACAGGCTCCGCAGAAGTTCTTCCTTGGGTCGTCATCGCCATTGTCCTGCTCGTCGGCGGCGTCGCCGGCCTCGCGATTGCGCGCAAACGACCTCGGCTGGCAATGCTGGCCCTGACGCCCCTGCTCGTAGCCGTCGTCCTGTTCGGCGGAAGTTCCCCCGCTGCGCAGGCGGCTCAAGACTGCGGTGTGCCGATTTCGCAGGGTGACGTGCCCGTCTTGCCTGTGACCACTCCGGCTCCAGAACCTGTATGTACGCCGATCTCGTACGACTCCGTTGCTCCCGAGACGAACAACTGGGCCGGCACGAATTCACCGGTTGAAGGCCTCGCGGGGCTCGTGCAGTCCTGGGACGCCGACGATTCCGGGGCTGTCGAGTCGCTCGTGGCCGCCTCGAGCATGTATCCCCTGCCTGCCATCGTGACACTCGCCATCACCGATTACTCCGCCGAGTCCGACGATGC